>NZ_CP040276.1 GCF_013393905.1 Nostoc sp. C052 | reverse complement strand
CTTCGCTGCCGTAACCTCTCCAATGCCGTGGAACTTCTCAATCGGCAGCTGCTCTACAAAGGCGTAGACGCTTGCGGCTTGTCGTAGACATCGCTTGTTCTGGCAAAATCACCGTTAGTCCGTTCGGCTTGTTCTGCCCTGATGCCATTTTTGCAAGAAACTTGTTAATTGACACACCTGCGGTTGCTGTCAACTGAGTTTCTTGGAAAATCCCAGTTTTAATGTGTCTTGCGATCGTAGAAGCGTAGGGGATGTTTTGCCTATTCTCAGTAACATCAAGGTATGCCTCATCTAGCGCAACTCCTTCCACTAAATCACTGTAACGTTTAAAGATAGCGTGGATTGAAGTAGAAATATCTCGGTAAACATCGAATCTCGGTCTGACAAAGATAAGCCCAGGACATTTTGCAAAAGCGGTTACAGAAGGCATCGCTGAATGAACACCAAACTTACGAGCTTCATAACTGGCTGCTGCAACTACGCCTCGCTGATTCGGACTGCCACCGACGACTAACGGTTTGCCTCGGTAGCTAGGGTTGTCCCTCTGTTCCACCGATGCGTAGAAGGCATCCATATCAACGTGAATTATCTTCCTCGTCTGCATTGTTGTTGAAGTATTACCATTTCTACCAAGCGGCGGGAACGACTATTCTCTGGTAAATTTATGATTCAATCTGGATATTTGAGAAATTTCTCACTCCAATAGTACATTGGCACTAGCGCTTTTAGGCTTTCATAAGCTTTTTCATTGAGAAATTTTTTGTAACAATGACGTTACACTTGATTGAATAGAATTTTGTCATCACGTTGCCAACGCACGGATTAAGAGGAAGCAAGGGCATGACCTTTTTTTAATTAAAAATTAAAAGTTAAAAATTAAAAATTAAGAAGGATAATAATTTTTAATTAATTTGGGGTACAAACCCCCACTGAAATCTTTGATTTCAGTGGTCTACAATGAATGGTGGGTTCAAGCCTCCACTTATAGCGCCGGCGGCAAGCGAGTCCGCGTTAGCGACGCGTCTTGCAATTTTTAATTCATAATTTTTAATTTTTAATTGGAGCGAAGCGACTTGACTATTGGTGTTTGGGTTCTCGGAGATCAACTTTGGGCTGGGCAGTCAGCGTTAGAGAGTTGCCTACAACAACACCAACAGACTCCTGTGATTTTTATCGAATCTCTTGCCCATGCAGGGCAACTTCCTTATCACTTGCAAAAACTGGTATTGGTCTGGTCAGCCATGCGTCACTTTGCTGCCGAATTGCGATCGCTTGGCTTCCCAGTAACATACGCTCAAAGCCAAGATTTCAATACACCTTTACTCCAATGGATTGAGCAATACCAAATTACCGAACTGCGGGTGATGACTCCAACAGATCGCCCTTTTGCTAGATTAATTCAAAAGTTAAACTTGACAATTCAAGTCACTTTTACACCAAATAACCGTTTTATCTGGAGTGATCAGGAGTTCATTGACTGGGCAAGTGGACGCAAACGCCTAATCATGGAGGACTTTTACCGCCAGGGACGAAAGCGGTTCAACATTCTTATGTCCGGCAACCAACCTGTTGGTGGTCGATGGAACTTTGACAAACAAAATCGCAAACCACCAAAAGGCAAACTGACCTTACCCGAAGCTTTATGGTTTGAACCAGACTCAATTACACAAGATGTAATTGACTTCATTAAGCAATCTGAGGCATTCCAGGACAATCAAAGTTACTGGCAATTGGAACCATTTCGCTGGGGTGTAACGCGACAGCAAGCACTACTTGTAATGAAGTTTTTTATCGAAACACGTTTGTCTTCATTCGGGCCATACCAGGACGCGATGGTGACTGGCGAACAGACAATGTGGCACGCGATGCTTTCTCCCTATCTCAATATTGGATTGCTTCATCCCTTGGAAGTTGTTCAGGCGGCACAACTTGCATATTTAGACAACAGCAGCGACTGGGAGCTAAACAGCATTGAAGGCTTTATCCGTCAGGTGCTTGGCTGGCGAGAGTATATGCACGGTGTTTATGTTTACCTAGATGATGACTATTCAGAAAGTAACTGGTTTAACCACACTCATCCACTGCCTGCTTTTTATTGGACTGGCGATACACAGATGAATTGTCTGCACCAAATTCTAACTCAGGTTAAACAAATAGGTTATGCCCACCATATTCAACGGTTGATGGTGTTGAACAACTTTGCAATGATAGCAGGTATCTCCCCCCAAGAACTTGAAGACTGGTTTCATGCTGCTTTTATTGATGGCTACGATTGGGTAATGCAAACCAATGTCATTGGTATGGGGCAGTTTGCTGACGGTGGAATGATTGCATCTAAGCCTTATGCTGCTTCTGCTAACTACATCAACAACATGAGCGACTATTGTAAAAATTGTGCTTATAATCCTCGTGAACGCACCACTGAAAATGCTTGTCCTTTCAACTTTTTTTATTGGGACTTTCTGGCTCGTCATTATGACTTGCTTAAAAACCAGCCACGCATGACTCAAATCTTGCGTAACTTAGAGCGAATCTCTTTTGATGAGCTTCAAATAATCCGTTCTAAGGCTTCAGATTGGCACACCACACAATCAGAAACCGTTAACTAATAGTGTAAAATAATATTCGCAATTATTCTAGGCTGGCATTCGTAGGCTGTCGAGGGGTGGTTGTGGCAAGGGACAGGGAAGGCGATCGCATATACGCACTCATCACCGTTCATCCCGCAACCACTCTAACCCAGTTCTCAGTGCTGCCTCCGCCGTGTAATAAATCTTTTGTTCCCCGAATATCCCACCCGTGCGGCTGATGATACGGAATTCCCAGCAATGCCCTGGCGTGTAAAAAACCATTAGGATACTGCTGTTGACACAGAGTACCGTGTAAACTTTCACTTGGGGCATTTATTGCTGTTGTAGGTGTGATGATGTATTTTAATAAAAGAACTCAGGAGTCAGGAGTCAGAATTCAGAATGACTCCTGAACGAAAAATCAATGAGTAAAAGGGTTCAAATTCCCGCTGTCTATACGGTGTCTACAATTGCTTAGGGTTTGAATCTCCAACCAATTGTGATTCGGAATTCTGAATTCTATCTTCTGACTTCTTCTTCAATTGTCTGGGATTTCTCACCCAATCAAACCCAAATGCCGATGAAATACTTCAACAGCATTCGCCACACCATCTTCACCCCTGATTTTCTCACCCAACTCTTGTGCTTTCTTCCGCATCACCTCATCGCCCAATACGATTTCAATCGCTGCTGCTAAAGTTTCTTCTGATACCTTCTGGTACGGTATCGGTTGTGGGCTGACTCCCAATCGGGTTAGCTTTTCACCCCAAATTGGCTGATCTGCAAAAAAGGGTACGGTAACTGATGGTGTCCCTGCACGTAACACTGCCGCCGTTGTACTAGTAGTCTGCCAAGCAAAGTTTGCTAAGTAATACCTGTAATTGGTAAACTAGCCAAAAACAGGGAATAATATGGCAAAGAAGTACATCGTTGACTTGAGTGAAGATGAAGTTTCTCAACTGCAATCAATAATAAAGAAAGGTAAGCATAAGGCAAGAACTATAACCCGTGCAAATATTCTTTTGATGGCTGCTGAAGATGAAACAGACTCAACGATCGCTGATAGAGTTAGAGTTCATGTTGCAACAGTACAACGGATACGAGAAAAATTTGTCATTGGTGGATTAGATTTTGCGTTAAAGGATGAACCACATCCACCAAAACCTCAAAAATTAGATGAAAAGCAAGAAGCATTTTTGATTGCAACGGCTTGTTCTAATCCGCCATTCGGGAGAGTGCGTTGGACAATGCAATTATTAGCAGATCATTTAGTGAACGTTGGGATCATAGATTCAATCTCAGATGAAACAGTACGTCAGACTTTAAAAAAAATGAAATTAAACCTTGGTTGAAAGAACAATGGTGTATCCCTGAAGTAAATGCGGAATATGTTTTCCGAATGGAAGATGTACTGGATTTGTACAATGAGCCTTATGATCCTAAACGCCCTGTAGTCTGCTTTGATGAGCGTCCATATCAATTAGTAGAAGAAGTTAGACAGCCTTTGCCACCAGAGCCGGAGCAACCTGAACGTTATGATTTTGAGTATAAACGTAACGGGACAGTAAATTCCCACAGCATGTTTTCAACCCTTGGCGGGCTGGCGGCATATCGAAGTTACAGAACGTCGAACTAAAGCCGATTTTGCTAAACAGATGAAAAATTTAGTAGATGTTTGCTACCGAGATGCCGATGTTATTCGTTTAGTAGTTGATAACTTGAATATTCATACCCCCAGTGCATTATACGAAGTTTTTCCACCAGAAGAAGCACGTCGAATCATTCAAAAATTAGAGTTTCACTATACTCCTAAACACGCTTCTTGGCTGAATCAAGTAGAAATTGAATTATCTGTTTTATCTCGCCAATGTTTAGAACGGCGTATTCCTAATGCAGAAACATTAACTTCTGAGATTGCCGTTTGGGAGAAACAACGTAATCAGCAAAAAGCTAGTGTCTATTGGGGTTTTCAAACCAAAGATGCTCGGCGAAAAATGGAGCGTTTATATCCGAATTTAACCTAGCAAAGTTGGCTTGGCAGACTACTAGCTCCTCCATGATGTACAACTGCTGGCACTTGGGGAAACAGCCAATCATGTGGAACTTCCTTGATCACAAACACTCGTAGCGAATCTTTTACATTTACCGTTCTTCCAACATCACCCCATCCTGATAATATAATTCCGCCTTGATGGGTTTTCTTTAAAGCTTCCACTATATAGTGTGTGAGATATTCTGGATTGGGCATGGTCATGCTCCCAAACCCAAAACACAAAGGTAATTGCTTTCGTCCAAGAAAATCCTCTAGTTCCAGAGGTGGCTCATATTCGGAGGCTTGGTCAATAAACCAAAAACCAGTTACATACACCCAAGCAGGCCAGTCACGGGGTCTTGGGATGACGTGCGAACTAAACCCGTACAACACAGGGATTCGTGATAGATTTGCCGGAGTCTTCCGTCTGAAGCGTCTGCCCAAATATGGTAAGGGCGGCAATTTCAAAGTTTCTGTTCTGAAATTATTGAGCAATTGACGATATCTTTGCCAGTGCAAAAACGATGATGCGTTGCATTATTTCTTGTTGCTTTGTCTAAGACCCAGAAGGAATCGATGAATAACATCGACTACAGTACTGATTTTTTGGAGTTCAGGATGTACAGTCTTGTAGAGCCGTATTAGATGCGTCTTGCCATAGGGTTTCCTACGAATTAGTTTTAAAACTTGAACGGGTAATATAGGAATCATATTTGATTTCTGAAAAAGGTTGCGAGATAATACGGAGGGAGATATCTGTCTAAGAGCGAACAATGATAAACCAGTATATAGAAGCAGCGATCGCAGAACTACAAGAATTTATAGATAATCGCCCAGATGCCCGTGAAGTTAGAAAAGCTTTAGCAGTTAAACTGGTTTATCAAGGCTACAAGTATGAGGAAATTCAAACAATTTTAGATACTCTAATAAGCTAAACTCCACACCTGTCAATCGAGTGCGTTGCTCATTTTTATGGACTTGCCGCTTACTTGTATCGATTTTCAGGTCGCCTGCATGAATTATAAGAGAGTTAGGAATAGTATTGATACTGGTTTTGTGGGAGCGCCGTTTTAGTACACAGGCAATTCGAGCTTCCAGTTCCTTGGGTGAGAAAGGTTTCGTCATGTAGTCATCAGCACCTAGCTCAAGCCCAGTGATTCGGTCTGCTACATCTGCCAAGGCTGTTAGCATAATAATTGGTACGTCTGATTGTTTCCGTAATTCTTGACAGACACCGTAGCCATCCAGCTTTGGCATCATTACATCTAGAACTATTAAATCAGGGGTCAACAAGCGAAAAGCTGATAAAGCTTCTTCACCATCACTAGCTGTAACTACACTGTAGCCAATCATTTCTAATCGCGTCTGTAAAATCCGGCGGATGCTGGCTTCGTCATCTACTACTAAGATTGTGCCTTTCTCACCTGATAAGTTTCTCAACGCTGTTCCTAATGAGCGAAAACTCTTAACCATCTATTATCTGCTTATTAGGAGTTAAAAGCGCAAAACAATCTTAACCTACAGTCATGATGAAGAAGCGATGCCTGCGGCGAGCTACGCCTACGCTTAATACTTACATCTGTGCAAAAGATTATGCTGGGACATCTACCCGAAAACAGATTTGTACACAATTAATAAATTCTTCTGCAAGGGACTCGTATTTTCCATGAATTTGGTGTATCTTGTTAATTCCGTGCAATTATTAATACCTAACTTCTCCCAACTTTACTCAGACAAATTTTAAACCAATGCCTTCAAGGGAATATTCAATGAATACTTCTAATGAGATACACACTAAGAAAATCATCAAAAAATCCGACAAGCTTACCCTAAAACAGATGAAATTAATCGAAGAAGCAGAAGACCAACTTCTTCAAGCCGATACTGTCAATTCTACTGTTCCTGTGGTTTATGATAAACCAGTAGCGATTTCAGAGCCTAGAGTTCCTGACTATATTCCATTTCTTGACAATCCTCCGGTACAATCGGTGGGCAATTCCGGCTGGCAGGTTTCTGATGTCTGGCGGGATATTCGAGTGGATGATTTTTGTGGGTAGACCCCCATGATTACGAGCGCTCATCCTGGATTTCTCACTAATGCTCAAAGCCTGTGCTTGTGCAGGGGAGCAGAGGAGCAGAGGAGCAGAGGAGAGTTCAATGTGCCAAGTTCAATCCCCTCCGCCCCTCTGCCCCTCTGCATTTCAAACTTGTGAGAAATGCGGGTCATGCATCTATACCCTCTGTACCCTTTTCAATTGGATTGGTTGAATCTATGTCTGACTCCTGATTTGATAATCGTTCAACCATCTGTATTAAAGCTAACTGCATTTCTGACGTAAATTCCAACTTACCAGAACGCAGATGTAAATCTAACTGAGCAAAAGGAATTTCAATTTTTCGTTGCTGTAATACTTCGTAAATAATGTAGTATAAATCACTTTTGAGCAAAAATTGTTTATTAGGTTCCGCAGTCCAGACTAATAACTCAAAATTTAAGGTGTTGTTGGCAAACTCTTTAAACAGTACTAGAGGCAAAGGAGTCTGCAATACATTGGGATGCTTAGAGGCAGCCTCTAACAGAGCAGATTGCACTGCTTTGGGATCTGAGCTATAGGCAACGCCAACGGGAAGATGAAGGCGAGAAATCGGGTTGCGATGGCTCCAGTTGATTACTTCTTTTTCCAAGAAGCGAGAGTTGGGTACAATGATTGAAACGTGGTCAAGAGTACGAATCTCGGTACTTCTGGCACCGATTCGCTCGACAATACCTGTATATTCCCCAACTTCCACAAAATCTCCAACCTGAATCGGACGCTCAAATACTAGTACTAAACCACTGCCAAAATTCTTAGCAATATCCTGTAAACCAAAGCCAATTCCAACGCTTAAAGCACTTGCTAAAATTGTCAAAGAGCTAATGTCAAGTCCCCAGATTTGTAACAGTACCAGTGTGCCAATAAAAATTAGACCATATTTTAAAAGTATTATAATCGCTTCTTGAGCGCCACGATTGATGACAGTAAAAGAGAGAATCCGAGAACGTAAAAAATTGGTTAACGTTCCAGCAAAGATAACTAAGCCAAACAACAAACCAACCAAAACTATTAATTCAGTAAGAGAATAAGGATTTTTTCCCAACGTCAGAATCGGTGAGGTGAAACTGGTAATTAGGATATTTGAAATTTGGTAACTCCATTGACGAGTAAAAGGAAAGAGATTAGTGATATAAAGAATCGCACTCATCCAAAGTCCAATACGCATACTTGCCAACACTAATTTGAAAAATAATTCTAATACTTTAAGTGTTTCCGAATTAGGTATGGCATTGCTAGTTGTTAAGCGAAGTGAAGCTACTCGGATAAATTGATGCTTAATCCATCCCAATAGCCAACTAAATCCTACAGTTATGATAAAAATTGCTGCTGCTATAAAAGTTGTTCGTTGAAGATAAGTTTTAGTTCTCTCTAAATGAGCTTCCTGTAAGGCTTCTTTGATTTGCTGCGCCCAAATGTTAGCCTGCTCATCAAGTGTACTACCTGGTAAAGTATCTTGTTGTGTAACTGTTAACAGATAGCGGTCATTTAATAAAATAGTAGGTAGCTGGTTGCGTTTTTCAATTTTAACTTGAATAGACTCAGAAGTGGAAATCACATTTTTTAGTTGTGAGTTGATTAAATTTGTCCGTTCTTGAGCGCTATACTGACCAGAATCGCTGATCCTAAAAAGCTGTTGTCCATCCAAAATAACTGGAGCTTTAGTTAATGCTTGAGAAACAACAGGAGTGAACCAGAAAAACAAAACAAAAGTTAGTACTGTAATGAGAATATTTAAATATTTTAATGGCAGTCGTAAACGATGAAAATCAAACATGAAGACTCTAACTCAAGATTTTTACTTTCGCTAATTAATATTAACTAGATTTCCTCAAAATTAAATCATTTTTGTAATTGTTTCTATTAGCATCGCTTTTCATGGACTAGAGACACTCAATTTGTCAGGTAGGATGGAGACAGGATAATAAGAGTAATCCTCTATAGCAATTCAATGGATAAACGAAAGAGAAAAAATCACAAGATACCCTTCTCTTGGATAGTAGAAGAAGACAATCTGTTCATTGCTACTACTGGTAACGAAATAGTTACAGATGCTGGATGGGAGAAAATTTCATTTGAAGAAGCCAGAAAACTATTTAGTCCCAAAACTTTTCAAGAGTGGTACGAACTGTTCCTAGAAAATACAGATATCTCGGAAATACTTTCAGAATCTAACGTCGATATAGATTTAGATGATGAATCAGCAATAGTTGTATTTTCCTATTTTCTCATCATCCGTCATAGCAGGTCCATCAGAGTTGAGCGTTAGCATGGTTTCCCCTGCATCCAATTCACCATCATATTGCCAGAGATACGTCATCATTGACCCGATCCAGGTGCCCACATACCGCTGTTTTTGTGGGTCGTAGCCCAGGGTCATCAGCGTTGTTACAGAACCACAGCCAGGCATTTCGCCCTGCCCTTTTGCCAATACCTCTAGCCAGTGAGCAGCTTTCGCTGTGCCCAAGGCAACGCACAGTCTCTGTTCCCGTTGATTTTACGGGAGGTTGATCGGGTTCCATCATCGCTTCGATTTCATACGTCCACTCACCGACGAGTTTCTGGAGCCACTGATGAATGGCACTAAGATAAGCGCAAACCCATGATTTAACTGGCTTTTGAGTGTGGGGAGTGTGGGAAGTGTGGGGAGAAAGAAAAAAAATTGAATAACTGCATATCAACAAATGCTGCATTGCCTCCCACACCTCCCACACTCTGCCCTGACGAAATTTCAGCTTTTCTTAGTGCCATTCGAGCCACTGATGTTCTTTCTTTTTGCGGTTGAGCAGGCATGGGTGAGGTTTGTTCAGCTTGGTTGGGTTCTATTGGGTTATCTATAAATCATTGTGAGGTCTGGTTGAGACTTGCAAGTGCAGCTGCGATTCGCCCAGATGCCTTTGGTCGTTTGTACATTCGTTCCATGTAGTCCAGCAGCGTGGGGAAAGTGGCGAGTAGCTGAACTTCGTTTGCCCAATCCAGTGTGTAAGCAAGCACAAAATCAGCCACTGTGACGTGTTCACCCACTACAAACTGCCGATCCAACAGATGGTTCTCTAAAACGACAGCCATACTGGTGAAGTCTTGCCGAGCGAGAGGTATTTCAGCAGGCAATCTCAACTCTTCTGGGTATATAAACGTGTGGCGAGCGATACGCCATAGCGGCTGTTCCAATTCGGTGGCAGTAAAGAGGAGCCAACGATAAAGCTGTGCTCGCAGAAGCAAGTCTGTCGGTACCAAGTTAGATTCTGGGTACTTCTCACCGAGGTACAAAGCAATGGCTACGGATTCAGTGATTATATGTTCGCCATCGATGAGTACAGGGAGCTTGCCAGTGGGATTAATGGTGAGAAAATCGGGTGTACGGTGTTCACCTGCCCGCATATTGATGGAAATTGCGTCAAATTCCACCCCAAGTTCCTGGAGAACCCAGCGAACCCGAATTGATCGTGTGGGAGCAAATTCATAGAGTTTCATGAATCAACCTCAGTGATGTGCAAATATCTTTCATCTTCTTGTATGAGCTTGTTAAGCTGAAGGGTAGGCAGCGTAAGGATGCTCCAGGGCAGGGGTGCAGGGGTGCAGAGGGGAATTTTTAAATATCGGAACGTAATGCCTTAAACTTCTTCTTTCTCCCCTGCACAAGAGCTGCCTCAACGATTTTCCCTTTTCAAGTGTGCCATTCGCTCAGATGGGAATGGCACGCTTGAAAAGCTGAAAGCTCGTGTAGCTAGGGTGTTGGGGGTAGGGTTGCAGGTTCGGGAAAAATTAAGAAAACCAAATATCGAGTACGAATATAAATATTTTTCTTCTTCACTACACCCGACACCCGACACCCCACACCCAAAAGCCTTATAGGTAATGGGTTTGGCGTTAACAAGCGTGCCATTCTGCTCAGATGGTTTGTTCGCAGTTGATCATCCACGGTGTCCCAAACCGATCGGTCAACATGCCAAAGCGCGATGACCAGAACGTTTGCGCGATCGCCATCTTCACCTTGCCGTTTTCTGCTAGAGCGTGAAAAAGCCGTTCTGCCTCAGCGATTTGGGGAACGCTAATTTGTACGTAGAAACCTTGCGGGGTTTCAAAGTATCCTGGTGGGCAGTCAGATCCCATCAGGAGGCGATCATCTAGTTCAAGGCAAGCGTGCATGATTTTGTCTTGCCATTCCGGTGAGACATTTTCGGCAGAAGGTGCTTCTTTGTGTGTCATCATTATAGTAATCTTGCCACCCAGACATTGTTCATAGAACTTGAACGCTGCCTCACAGTTGCCGTTGAACATCAGGTAAGAATTGAGTTGCATTGATTTCTCCTTTTGTAATCGATTCTGCGTTTTGATGAGCGGATCGTTCGCATATAAACATCATTTGCGCGGTTGCTGATGACCAAAGAGGCAGGGGAGCAGGGAGTAGGGAGCAAGGGAGAAAGATACTGGAGTTCCCCTGCCACAAGGGTTGCAAGCCCCTAAATTTATTTATGGGGTTCTCCCCCCTGCCCCCCGCCCCCTGCCCCTTGTCCTCTTCGCTGACGTTACTCTTGCTGCTGCGTTTCAAGTTGAGCGCGAATGCGGTCTTCCTGCTCCCTTAAAGCGGGTGTCAGGACTTCACCAAAATCCTCTGCCTCGAATACGGGACGAATCTCAATCTCGGAGTCTCCTGGCATAGGGTTAGGGCAGCGCTTTACCCAAGCAACTGCCTCGGACATTGAGTTCACCTGCCACAGCCAGTACCCTGCCACTAGCTCCGGCGCTGGAGTGAAAGGTCCCTGGGTGACGGTGCGATCGCTTCCTGAAAAGTGAACTCGCACCCCTTTTGAGCTAGGATGCAACCCCTCAGCGGCGAGCAAGATACCCGCTCTGGCTAATTCTTCGTTGTACTGCCCCATTTCAGTTAAAAGCTGTTCGCTCGGCATAACCCCAGTTTCGGAGTCTTGGGTTGCTTTGACAAAGACCATAACTTTCATTGTGAAATCTCCTGTTGAATGGTTTTGAGTTAGATTGTGAGGGGTTGGGTGTGCTGATTAGCGCAAAGCGCAACTCCGAAGTAACCGCTAATCAGCAGCGACACGCTTGAGTTCATCAATCTCGATCTTCTTCATTTGCAGCATGGTAGTGGTCACTTTTTGAGAGGTTGCCTCGTCGGGGTGGTTGAGTAACTCAATCAGAATGCGAGGAATAATTTGCCAGGAGACGCCGTATTTGTCTTTGAGCCAGCCGCATTGCTGTGCGGTTTCATCCCCACCGGCAGACAATTTTTGCCAGTAATCGTCCACGTCCGCCTGGGTATCGCAAAAGATTTGGAAGGAAATCGCCTCGTTAAATTTGAAGGTCGGACCACCGTTGAGTGCTGTGAACGGCTGACCATCAAGTTCAAAGCTGACAGTCATGACAGATCCAGCTGGTTTTCCGTGAATTTCCTGTCCAGCGTCTCCATATCGACTGACGTGGACAATTTTGGAATTGCGAAAAATCGATGTATAAAACTGAGCGGCGGCTTCGGCTTGATCGTCAAACCATAAACAGGGAGTGATTTTGGAATTGTTTTGCATGAGGGTTCTCCTTGAGTTCAAGCGGTTAAGGACGGTAGTCCTGCAACTTCGATGACAGGACGGATTTCGACGGTGCCGACTTTTGCACCTGGGATGCGGGTGGCGATCGCAATGGCTTCATCCAAATCCTGAGCATTAACGAGGAAGAATCCACCCAATTGTTCGCGGGTTTCGGCAAATGGTCCATCGGTCACGAGTGATTTGCCATCACGGACTTGGACACTGGTTGCGGTTGCAACAGGATGGAGTGGAGCCGTCGCCAGAAATTGTCCTTGAGTATGCAAGTCCTGGGCGAGTTGGGCAGATTCCCCATAGCAATGCTCCCGCTCGGTGTCGCTCATGGCGTTTTCGTCCATATAAATCAGCAGCAAATATTTCATTTGGTTGCCTCCTTTGTGATTAAGTCGAACGGGAATTGTCCAAATCGACACCTGAGTGCAAAAATTTTGTCTAGTACAATTGAACTTATCTCCCTTTATCAGTTAGTCGAACGGCAATTGCTCAAATCGACACCTTGCCCAAAATTCTTTATCAAACAGAATTCAGGAGTCAGGAGCCAGAATTCAGAATTGAATTCTGTGCGACTGGTAGATGAATAAACAGGTTTAAAACCCCAGACGCTCCTGCGTCGCTAACGCTGCGCTATCGTCTGGACGGTATCTACAATTGGTTGGGGTCTGAATCCCCAACGAACATTGATTCTGACTCCTGAATTCTGACTCCTGAATTCTGACTTCTGAATTCTTCTTCAAGTCTTTTTGTCAAAGGTATGGCTTCAATCCCAAAAACAGATGTGGCTCAAGCAATTGCTGCCCTTTATCGAACTGAATGGGGGCGCATTGTCGCTATTCTGATTCGGCTGGTCGGAGATTTTGATGTAGCTGAAGAAGCTGCACAGGCAGCATTTACAGCGGCAGTGAATCAGTGGGAAAGCGACGGTATTCCCGATCGTCCCCGTGCCTGGATTATCCGAACTGCCCGGTACAAGGCGATCGATCGCCTCCGACGACGCACGAAACTGACCGAAAAACTGGAGTGGTATGCGGCATCTGGCTTAATTCCATCCACTGAAGAACCAACCTATGACAGTGATGAAATTGGAGACGATCGCCTGCGATTAATCTTTACCTGCTGTCACCCGGCACTGGCAAAGGAAACTCAAGTAGCGTTGACCCTGCGAATGTTGGGTGGACTGGAAACCGATGAAATTGCCCGCGCCTTTCTTATACCGACTGCAACAATGGCACAGCGGTTAGTTCGTGCTAAACGCAAAATTCGAGACGCAGGCATTCCTTACAAAGTACCTGAGACGACTGATCTCGCTCCCCGGATAGAGGCAGTCCTGACAGTTATCTATCTCATCTTCAACGAAGGCTATGCCGCAACCAAAGGAGATGCGATCGTGCGGGCTGACCTCTGCATCAAAGCGATTCGCTTGGGGCAACTGGTGCGGCAATTGCTGGCACCCCAACCCCCATCTGAAGTCACAGCACTGGTGGCGCTGATGTTATTGCACGATTCGCGGCGCAATGCGCGTCTAGATGAGGCAGGCGATTTGATTTTGCTAGAAGATCAGGATCGCAGTCGTTGGAACCATCTACAGATTGCTGAGGCGTTACCTCTGGTAGAGGAAGCGTTGCTCTTTGGAACCGGAGTGTATGCCCTACAAGCGGCGATCGCCGCCCTCCATTGTCAAGCAACCCGCGCCGAAGAAACAGACTGGGCGCAGATCGTGCGGCTCTATGAGGTGTTGGAACGCTTGCAGCCCTCACCCATTGTTACCTTGAACCGAGCAGTGGCGATCGCAATGGCAGACAGTCCTCAAGCCGCATTTGGACTGATTGATCGCCTTGCTCCAGAACTGGACAGCTATCATCTCTTTCATGCTACCCGTGCTGATTTATTCCGGCGTGTTGGAGCATTAGAGGAAGCGACCCAGAGCTATACACGGGCACTAGAATTAGTGAAAAATGACAGTGAGCGTCGTTTTCTGGAACGTCGGTTGCGCGAAGTTCAACCTAACATTCAGTCCGGCTAAGGGTTTACAACAGTTTAAAGCGCCAGGCATCCATGATGCCGTGGAAAAAGAAATGAAAAATCTTCTAACAGGGTGAACTTGTAACTTAACAAAAGGCAAAAGAAGACAAGTCGGCTTAGTACTTTAGTACTGTCTCAACTGATACAGGATTCCGACATGGAATGGATAACAATCCCAGCATTCTCTCGCACGTTTCGATTGCTACTAATGATCTTAAACGAGCGATCGCCATTTGTCGTAGTGCGGTTCCTGCGGCAAGCGTTCGCGGAGCGTCTCCAAGAGTTGCCATCGCTCTGTGAATATAGGTTTTGAAAGCATAACGTATTTAAAGTATTATTTTATACTTTAAATACTGAGCTAACTGAGGAAAAGATATTAATCGTAGTTTTTATTGGATAAAAGATAAGGGTATCTTATTTTGTGTTCTCCAGGATTCGTGTATACTGTCACTGAAAGCATAAGATGAGCAAGTTGCTCACTTTATGGTTTCAAAACAGGTCGCTCATCTTATGCTTACGGAAAAGGAAGCACCGTCCAGTAGCTCTGGTCTGGGTTCAACTGACTACACTCGGTATAATCGAGAGAATTTCCAAACCCTCAACAGGATTAATTCCAAGTTTGTAACACCACCTTAAAAATTTAGTGAGAGTAGGTTTTCGCCGGTATTTAGCTGGCGGGGTAACTTGGGAAAAAGAAGTCAAACTAAGTGTTGGCATAGCGCCGAAAATCTGGCCAACAGATTGAGCAGCCCACTTTTCCCAATCAAACCGAGACCCTTGAGAAAAAGAAGTATTGTCTACAAACCGGCCCAGCCATGCATTACACACACAACAATAACCAAGAGAATTGCAGTCCAGATTGAGAAACTGTTGAAAACAACCACAGTACAAGCACCGTAGTTGTAGGTAACGTTGGTGAACTGGACAAACACTGACAGGTTCTATTGTCCACAACAAAGGGTTATAAATAGGTTTTCCAGCTTCACGCCAGTCTTGATAGCAGCCAGAACACCAACGTTGTTCAGTATGGAAAATATGACTGAAGTTAAGCCGCCAGGAGTGCCATTGAAGTAAAGTCAGAAAACTCAGATCAAGCCTAGCAGTTAATTTCTCAACGATGGCAACCAGCTTTTCAACATGTTGCGTTCGGTCTAACCAAAATTTAGCAGACTGCTGTTGTAAAAGTGCAGGCTCTCGATGCCAAGCATTGATGAGCATTTTGATAGCATCATCAGCTTTCAAGAAATCGGGTGGTTGGTTGCTCTGAATAAATAACGGCGTAATTTTATAGCGAATTAAACTAGCAATCGAGACACCATGTGCAGCAGCCAAGCGCTGTAAGTAACTAGTAAAACTTTCAACTGTGGGTGTACCAAAACCTATTGGTTTAAGAGAATAAAGATGGCTGCGTTTTGGAAGTTGGTTCATCGTTAAGTCCCACGACTCATAATTAGCCAAACTTTCAACCGACATTTTCACCACCTCCAACAGGACGACGTTGAGGTTTAGTATTACCAGTAGTAGAGCGACGAGATTTAGTATTGGTTGTATTGGTTGTCTGGGACGTGCTATGTGTAGCTGACCCATGATGAGATTCTAAACCTAAAGCAATTCTCAAAGCCGAACTATCTGGGGTAAACTCAAGTTGCTTTTCTCCTAATCGTGTTTCGTTGAAGATAATCATGCATTGTTCATGAGAGTAAGCAGAAGATTTTAAATGCGACAGAGTGAGAGTTTTAGCTCCATCCAGTAACGCTGTTGCCAATGCTTGAGATAACCAATCTTTGAGAATACCAACACAACCGAAACTGCGTTCGTAGCAAAAATCCCAGTATTTAAGTAAATCAGGCTCTTCTTCAAAAGGTAAATGACGTTGAAAAGTTTGAACAACACCTCTGAAAGCTTTTAAATCTTCTTCATTCTCGACTTTGTATCGCTCAAAATGAATATCCAGGCTACGCCTGCACAACTGGGCACTCAAGTTACGAAGTATCAACAAGTCATAAGTACCTGCCAGTACGAATTTGACTTGAGTAAGGTTTGCTAGCGACTTAATACAGTCTGTCTGGTCGCGTAATTTTCGACCACTGGCAACTTTACTGAGATTTTGTGCTTCATCAAGGCAAAAAACTTTCAGACGACGATGTTTAAGAGCAGCTTCTAAGGATGTTTTCAACTTCAAATTAGTAATTCGACCATAACTAGGTAACTGAATGCAAGGATCTTGGAGAACGCCCAAAGCACGTAGATAAAAATCTTTCCAATCAAAATTACTAAATTCCGGGGTAGCAACTTCGATATTAGCAATAGGAATAAAACCTTTATCTAGTTCCATTTCTTTGTGAAAAGAAGCTAGTAACCTTTGTGTGATGCGACGTAATAAGGTAGTTTTACCTACACCTGTTGGCCCAAATAAAAAGATTAAAGAAAAGAATCCTGGGTCATCAATTGCATTTTTGAGTTTCTCTGCTGCTATTAATAATTTGGGGTGCGCCATTGTATATTGCTGGAAATAAGAAATTCTGTCAGCAATAGGTAGAGTTAGTAATTCTTGAGGAAAGCTATAATCATGTGCCATTAGAACTCTCCATAATATTCAAGGGTTTCCGTGATATATGCAGTCAAATTGCTGATAGTTTCACAATTTTTACCTTCATTGGTCGAGTCATCTCCTAGACAATCATTATTTTCCTCTGCCGCAAATTCTGAGAAATTTAACTTTGGTTCCGGGATCAAATTATTTTGAATAATTTTGTGAACTTTGTCATGTTCAGTATCGCGCAAGCGTTGTTTGAGGATAGCGCCTTCTTGAGCAAATTTTGAGTTTAAAAATTCTACTAATTCCCGATCATTTATTGTTAACTTACGTCCGTAATTGCGTTGGCGCTGATTAAGTTCTGCACTCGCCAGCCGAATTTCTTTTTCGGAACGTCCTTGGAAGTATTGATAGTAAGAAGAAATGCATTTTACCCACTGTCCTTGTGCTAGTGCATAAGCAATTCCTGCATTCCAAGGGTCGTAACGAACCCACAGCATTGATTTTTCGATTTCTGGATCACGGAATACATCTGCCCAGTAATAAATATTGTGTATTTTGACACCCTTCCCTGGTTGAACTTTACGCTTTCGTTGATCTGGTGCTGGTAGAGTCAGAATCTGGAATAATTCGTCATATGCTACTCTTCGGTGTAAGCGACTTCCACCTGTTGCTAATCCGGTGACAAAAGCATCGCACGGACTAGTACCTAATGCCGGATGCAATCGTTGGTCATAAACCGAATATGCCCATTCACAAAAGGCAGAGTACAGTTCTTCTAGTGTCCAAATTGCTAATCTTTCTGGACTGACAGATTTGGTGACTTTACGGTGAAGGCGTTTGATTTGGGTGTTACCTTGCAACTCATGAATAAACTGCGTGTTGGCAGTCCCAAATAGTCTTTCAACAATTGAACCAAACCGAGCATGTGCTGGCGGTCGATACTTCAGCGTGCAAGTATAAGATGCCAATAATTGTTCAAAATAATGACTGTGAAACTCTTTTCCATTATCTACAACAATATTTTGCGGAAACCGTCCAAATCTAGCAACGCATATGCGAATTACCATCATACAATCACGGTAGCTTGGCTCATCGAAGGTCAGATAAACTGATAAAATTCTTCGACTATATGCATCAACCATAAAGGTTGCCCAAGGACGACCTAAATTCTGATGAATTGAGTTATTTGTAGCAATATGACAATTAGTTAGAGATTCGAGTGAACTAACTAATTCAATGTCAATTTGAGTATGGTCAATGTGGACAATCTCAAAAGGACGACTGCCATGCCGTGGAGTAGTTTGCTCTAATTCCCAATAAAATGGTTCTTCGGAAATAGCTGCTCGATTACCAAGACGTTTTCTAGTTTGATGGTGTCCGCTTCGCTGTTTGATAGCTTGGCAAAATGTGATTCTCGATGGAGGTTTGAATGGGGGTTCATGGGTTTGGCAAGCTAAGACAAATGCCTCGTAAACCCGTAATTTTCTGCGTTGTTTGGGTGTTTCATAATGCTCCTTGATAAAATCGAGCATAAATTCTTGGGTTTGAGAATCAATTTTTGGAGTCCGATTGCCTTTACTGTTATGCTTGGGCAGTAATCCCAGGTATCCATGACCGTAGATAAGTAAGGCTTTTTGGTATTGAGTGCGCCAACGACGGATTGTACTGCTTGGATATGCTCTTGGATTATCTCCTAAGTATGGTTGTATTAAATTGTAGCGACGGTTGGCTTCTATAATATCTTCACAAGTTGCGTGTTTGAGAATTTCAGATGCTGCTTTAATATTTGAGGTTTGTGTTGTCTCAACTCCCACAATTTTACCTGTATCAATCAATGCTGTGAATGCTACATTTGGTAGTTCTATAAGTTTGCTATCTGCACGTAATAGTCCAGTAGTTGTCGTTCCAGTATTTACTATCTCCCATGACTCTCCATCCCAAGAAATATTAGTACCTACTGCTATTTGTAGTAATATTTGATTGCTAGTTAGGTTTGTAGACTCTATTGAGTTAAGATGCTCATAAGATAAAGCAACATCTTTGTTAATAAATACGAGTACGGTTTCTGGTTGACAAAGTTTTACTTTATAAAGTTCTACGTAAAGTTTATCTGTGGCAATTAACCAATAAATAACATCGGTATTTATTGATTCAATTTGTAACAGTTCTGCTAGGGTTATTCCTGGATAATCTTTTACAGTGGCTTCAATCAAACTTTGGTCGGTTTTGTTTATAATTTCTGATGAGTATCCGAAGTAATCTAACAGCCAAATTAGATTTTGTTGAAAGTTCCAATTAATTACAGCATCTGACCATACATGGAAATCCAAACCATGAAGATGAGCGTATTCTTCACCTGGGGGACAATGCCACTTGCCATCTGAGTTTTTGCAGTAGCGATTTGGATTCAATTCGGTCAGCTTGTTGAGTTCAAGTTCTGTTTTGCATTCCTCCCAAAAAGCTGAATCTGTCCGAATTATAAAGAAATCGGGTGTATACTGGTGTCTATTTTTTCGCCCACTTTTGCTTTGATAGACTAATTCTATTGCTGGCGGTTGGTCGTAATATTCGAGTACGGATGGGTCATGTTCGAGTTCATAAATACGTGCTAATTCGTTATGATGGCTCTCGAATTGAATAGTCACTCCCATTTTTCTTGAGGGGTAACTGCCACAAACGTTTTTCTTTGCTCCGGTTACTCGACGAGATGGGTTGGTGCTGCGAATCTCCTCAACGATTGCCTGCGCTACTTGACTGAGGTTTTGTTGACGGCACCAATTGCTAAACTCTTGGTTGTCAAGCATAATTCTGGTTTAGGAAAGAGTGTTGCTTGCCAAAGTCTCTCCTACTGTTTATCTCAGCACAAGGCTGTATATTTATGAACGAAGTGTTGAAAATGTTTGCTCAACTTATAGTTTCTCAATCATGTTTTTGCTCAACTTATGCTTTCAATACTCTTCTGTTTGCTTGTTCCTTCTGACGGGGTTAATACTGTTTCAAGCAATCTGTTGCTCAACTTATGCTTTCAGAGTTGCTCATTTTATAATTACAGTGACATATACTGAACTTTTAAATTCAGAGCCACCCAGTGCGATCGCATAATCTAGTGAATAACCCTGAACTAAATAACTTACCTCCCATTAAACTTATTTCTCTGGACGCTGAAACTGCATCGCTCTCTGGGCGTACTAGAGTTACAAGACCACCAACCGATATTCGGTGGGTAAAAGTTCTGGAATTTTTACGCAGCAACAATCTCGCACCAAACAGCCGCAAGCTTTACGAACGTGAACTGAAGCGGTTTTTGGCGTGGAGTGAGCTGCACTATCATGAACTGCGTCCACGTCATCTTGCGCTATATAAAGAATATCTACGTGATGAAATACGGACTGATGCAGGTAATCCCCTTTCAAAAAGCAGTATCAATGCGGGAATTGCGGCACTCAAAAGCTTTTTCAAATGGATGTGCTATACGTATCCTGAAATTATTTCTACTAATCCAACACTGGGGATAAAACTAGAAAAAGTGCCACTGCCACCAGCGCAAAGTTTGACCCCTGAAGAAATGGAACAGGTTTGGTCAGCGTTGGAATTGCTGGGAGAAACAAAGCAACGGGATACAGCACTGGTTCACATTCTCAGTCATGGACTCCGGGCTGGGGAAGTTGTGCAGTTAAATGTTGGCTCATTTGATGGCAAGCTGCTATTTTTACCAGACACCAAAACTAATGAACCGCGCCTAGTGCCACTGCGAAAAGAGAGTCGGGAAGTCGTGGCAGATTATTTACAATTGCGCTCACAGCAAGGAGAGGTGTTGTCCAGCCTTAGCCCATTAATGATTTCACACCATGCTTCATACAAAGGTGAACGCTTGAGTTATCACGGCATTTACTTCGCGGTGGAAAAAATTGGTGAAATAGCTCACATTGAGGATTTGCACCCTCACTCCTTTCGTCACACCTATGCCACTGACTTATTGCTATTGGGAGTTGACCCCAGCCATGCCCGTAAGTTAACAGGACATCAAAGTGAGAAAGCGTTTCGGCGGTATACGCTTCGCAGTGAGCAAGAAGCTGCGATCGCTGCTTACTATCGTGCAATCGGCGAAGAAGTGGAATAAGGTATGCCCAAGCCACTTGATCCAAAATGTCAGCTATGTGCCAAGTTACCAACTGCCCAAGCTAAAGTTTTACATGGAACAGCAGGGGATGGATGTTGGAATCCCAAAGTCTGTCATAATCGCCGTTCGTTTTACCGCAACCGCTCTCAGAATAATTCAGCAGA
This sequence comes from Nostoc sp. C052, assembly GCF_013393905.1. GTDB lineage: Bacteria > Cyanobacteriota > Cyanobacteriia > Cyanobacteriales > Nostocaceae > Nostoc. The sequence goes on along the minus strand of NZ_CP040276.1, from coordinate 257,678 downwards.
AATTGATGCGATCGCAGTCGAACCACCAGCAACATATTTTGCAGTGCTGTATTTGTATAAAGAACCAGGGGATAAACCATTACACGCCTTGGGCGCAGAACTCTGGCTGGGGCAACAGCCTATTTGTCGCTTAGAACCAATTCACTGCTTTGGACTAACGGCTGGTAAGATCCGCGCCTATACAGATCAGGTGTTGCAGGCGTTTGCGAAACAATATAGTGTTTCACTATATCAATATAAGGATATGTTTGAGATTACCTCAAGCTACTGCCCAGTGCGACCCTGCCCGTTAAATCCTGAATCCTAGAGATGACCGAATAATTCGTAATTCTTAATTCGTAATTAATTAGGAGTTAATTAATAATTAAATCATTAAGGGTACAAGCCCCAAGATCAGTTATGAAAAAAGAGAAAACGCATAGCAACTTTATTCAAACCCCCGGATTTATCCGTAAGGCAATAATTACGAATTACGTTAGCGGAGCGGGGCGTTAGCCCATTATAAATTACGAATTATTATGACCACATACCACCAATTAACAATCTGGGATGTGCTGGATGAGTTGTCCGAATCTCCACCAACTTCTTCCCTTGATGCAGTATGGCAGTGCTTGGATACAGAACTGCATGATTTACCTATTGAAACCCAATTATCAACCGCAGGTATTGCCTTCAGTCAAATTGCGGATATTCTCAAGTCTCGTGCCGAAGTGCTGTTGCAAGATACCCGCGATCGCAATAACCCAAAGGGGCCAATTATTAGCACCGATCTCTTTGCTGGTCTAGTGCGGACAACAATGCACCTAGATTTAGATGATTTGATTGAACCGCAAACACCACAAACCTTTAGACCACATGGCCCACACCAATTTTCATCTCCTACTGAGTTGGATAATTCTGTAGCAGCACCTGTTGAAAAAGCGAATGTTTTGGCAATGCTTGATGAGGTGACAACTTTAGAAGATGTTCGCAACCTAGCATCAGATGAAGATGTACCAAAATGGCAAAGTGCAATCGCTAACTACTTGATAAATGTCAAAGATGAGATTTCTTTAGTTAAACTGCAATGTGTGTTGGAAATGCCGATGGTGGAGGTGTGGTTAGGACTATTGCTGGGTGGGTTTACATTAGAACAGCGTGGTGATTTTTATAACAGTCGGAATATTTGGGTGAAAAGTTCTCCAATTACTAACACCTAGCCGATTTGATTTGAAATTTTGAACTTTCAAGCTGCTTTGACACCCAATAAATTTATCACTTCTGCTGCTGACCAACCAGATTGTATTCTCTTTCAACAAACGCCAGCAGCTTTGACTGCAAGGATGACAAATAAGGTTTGCCAAAATCCCCAATCCTTGCAACTACAAAATGCTTGAAACCCTTGATTTATTGTTACAATAGTATTAGTAGTTAACAACCCCATTCAGGGTAGTCTGAGCGCTATTGAGCTTATTCGTTGTCAGAAGATTTCTTATATTCTTCGTCATCCTTGTCAAAATTTGTATTGCTAAGGGGGACTTATGGGTGAATCGAAACGCCGAAAAGCAATATTAGGCAATCACTATGGCTTGCCTAATATTTTCAATGAAGTCCAATCAATGTGGACGCAGATTAATTTCTCGCTCAAGCGAGTCAAAGATTCTGATAGTGGATGTTTACTTGTTCAATGTTCTAACAACGACCGAGGATTCCATCAAGACACTATTGCCCAAATTCAAAAAGAAATAGAAAATTGGAAATGTGATTTGGATATTCCTATCTTGATCCAAGTTCTCCCAAGGGGAGTTCAAAATTCAGGAACTAAACTTTTTGATGGGTTCGTTACCCTTTGGTGTAATTGTCCAGAATTTGAATTGTGGCGAGAAATATTTGAAAGTGAACGAGTTTAGTAAACTTTGTTGCATTAAATTATTGTTTCCTCGCTGCACCATTATTTCTGTTGCTTCCACTCGATTTTGTACTCCCGTTCCATAGCCGCCAGCAGCTTTGCCTGCAACGAAGATAAATAAGGTTTAGCTTGTTTCCCCAACCCCTGCAACAGCCAATCCACAGAAGAGTCACGGCTGGCCACTTGATGCAATTGCTGTAACCTCACACATAGCTGCTGCATGAATCTACAATCTTCATCAAATAGTTCCAGTGATTTCAGGTGTTCGATTTTTACGGTATAGTCACCGTCCCATATCTGGAGTGTACAACTGTATTCTCCAACATGGCTGACTACGCCCCAATAACCCGTTTTACCTCTCAAGTCTGGATTATCTTTGGGCAGAAGAGTGCATATCTCCCCAATGTGGTAAGGATTGGGTAATTTCGTCCTTTCGCGTATCCTATCTACAACATCTTTCACTATGCGACCAGATGGAATCTTATTGCCAGCTTGCTCTACTGCCTGTTGCCATACATCCGCTTGCACAGAAGGTTCCAACTCGGCTTTTGCCAAAAAACGCAATTGTCGTTCGTTGGTCGGCATTGGAATTTGCCGACCATTGGTCGGCAAAAACTTTTGAAGATTCTCATAAACCACAGTAGCCGAAATCTTTAAGTACGCTGCATCACGACTATAATTGAAGCGTTCGCGGCAATACTCCTCAAATGTCTGGTGCGTGGAACGGTACAGCCGTCTGTCCCTCAACTCCATCAGCGCCTGACCCGCTTCTAAAAACGCACGTTCTACACGCTGTTCCAAGTGTAGGCGTAAGCTTTGTTCTTCCTCGGTCAACTCTTTTACTTCAACAGCAGTCACTGTAATCGTTGCTGAGGCTGGGTTATCCTGCCCAGAATTATTTTCCTTTGCAGAGTCGGTTGCTGGCTTTGGTTCACCAGATGCCACAGGGATAACTTTCTTGCGTCTAGATGGTGGTTTGTTCATTGGCCCACCTCTAGGCTGACAGCAGTCGAACAAATATTGAATTGTGTCATCATGGGATATATGTTTTTTATCTATGCCCCCAACCTGTATGAAGGATGGGGTTTTTCGTTGCTTTTTATATTTTGCAGCCTTAAAGCACTACCAAATATAAAACTCATTAAAAAATCTCATAGACCAATTATCAAAAAAAACACCGCACCAGAGCCACCACAATAAAATACTATTTAGGCGTATTGTAGAAATACCCTCTTTAACACACGGATAAAACAACGGCTAATGCTTGATTATTTGACAGCGAGTATTGCATTCGTAGTGACTATAAAAATCTTATCTAGGTTGAAATCCGTAGTTTTTACCTATTGGGTTTGAGATGAGTTGTAACCCACACTCGATATTGAGTTTTATTTAGAATAAAAGGGCTTATTTAAATTTTTTGAGCGAAGAAAAGAACCGATAAATAGGGTTTAGTAACATATCCCTCGTGAGCATTTAATATCTGTATAATAGCATCAGAAAAATCCTGTTTTTCAGTTTCAGTAAATTCTTGATAAGCAGTTTGAGTTTTCAGAAGACCTAAATATCGCTCTGCATCATAATTAATAGACCAAGTATATTGTTTGACCACTAGGTTTTTGAAACAAAAGCTATTTAATATCCAGTTTTCTCTCTTTTTTATTAGTAATTCAACTGAGGATGGTTTAGCATTAGATATTGTAGGTACATATTTTTGAAACGTTTCTTTGAGCGCCTGAAATATTGAAGTATCTGGGAAAATAGAGAAATTCCAAAAAAATGCAATATAACCTTTTTCTTTTAAAGCTTGTGCAACTTTTGGATACCCTTTTTCACGATTTACCCAATGAAAGGCTTGGGCAGATATTGCTAAATCAAAGGCCCCTGGGCGTAAGTTCCAATCCTCTAAAGTCACTGTCTCAAATGTCACCTTTGGATATAAACGCATATTTTGAGATGCTATTGCAATTAGTCTTTCACCTGGCTCTAAACAGCAGATAGCATAGCCCTTTTCAGCAAATGGAACAGTTCCCTTACCTGTCCCGGTTCCAATATCTAAAATTGAAGCTGAATCCGTAAGATTAGCCATTCCAATTACATCTTCAATCAATTGAGATGGATAGCTAGGGCGTGCTGCATCATAGATTTCTGCAACTTCATTAAAGGACTCACTACGTTTTCTGTTCATCACTGATAAATCCACAAACCTATTTTACTCCCGATCACTTTTGCTCGGATTTTAGAAAATATTAACAGTTTTACCACTAGAGAAAAGCCTCTGTCTCCAATCCAATTTGACAAGACGCTACCGCTACTATTAATCTGTATGATTGGTAATCATTCGGGTGCAGGGTGCAAGTCTGTACTAAAAATAATTCAGAAACCAACCGAGAAACTTTTACTATGATTTATGACAAAAGCTTTATCCTGGCTTATTAAGGGCAGCACTTTGTTTTGTCTACTGCCTTGGGAGCCAATTGCGGCACAAATTGCTCCCGATGCAACCCTAAGAGTCAACTCCAGCGTCACACGAGAGGGTAATAATACCAGTGCGATAACGGGAGGAACCCAAGTCGGAAGCAATTTGTTCCATAGCTTTGGACAGTTTTCTGTGCCCACAGGAAGCACAGTTTACTTCAAAAATGCCCCAGACATCCAAAACATTTTGACAAGAGTGACGGGTAGCTCAATATCTAATATTGATGGTTTAATTCGAGCTAACGGCATAGCCAACGTATTTCTTATTAATCCCAATGGGATTATTTTTGGGGCGAATGCTTCACTGAATATTGGCGGCTCGTTTTTCGGCACTACTGCTAGTAATATTAAATTTGCTGATGGCATCTCCTTCGATGCTAAACCCCTTAGTGGTGCAGAACCTCTGTTGACAGTGAGCGTGCCTGTGGGATTAGGATTTGGGACAAATGCTGGAAATATTCGCGTCTTTGGAGACGGACAAGGTATAAGAAAAACTTCAGACCTCATAGATACTAGTTCTGGTCTGCGCGTGCAGCCAAATCAAACCTTAGCTTTGGTGGGTGGTGATATAGTACTCTCACGTGGAACGCTTAAAACAACAGGGGGACAGATTGAATTAGGCAGCGTGGCTGGAGCGGGTTTGGTCAATCTGATTCCTACAGATAAAGGCTGGACGTTGGGATATTCAGGCATCTCAGCCTTTGGAGAGATCCAGTTGTCTGAAGCAGCAGCAATTGATGCCAGTGGGAATGGTGGTGGCAATATTCAAATACAAGCCAGCAAGCTAATGCTAGACGGTGGTTCTCAGATTGAGTCCAGCACATTAGGAGCAGGAACGGGAGGAACATTGAAAATTAATGCTTCAGATTCAGTTAACCTGGTGGGATTACCAGAAGTTGATTCGTTTTTCAACACTGGTATATCGAGCCTAGTTTACCCAAGAGCTACCGGATCTGGTGGCAACATTAATATTGAAACTGGGCAGTTAAATGTCCGGGATGGAGCAGGGATCGCTGCTGGTACGTATGGCTTCGGAAATGCTGGTTCCATAGAGGTCTTAGCTCATGATTCAGTAGAAGTGCTGCGAAAACCAACAGCGAATACAGGCAGTTCCATAACAAGTTTGGCCCAACGAGGATCTACTGGTTCTGGCGGTAACATCAAGATTGAAACTGCGCGCTTAAGTCTACGCTCTGGAGGAGTGATATCATCAGGCACATTTGGGCAGGGTTCGGGAGGCAACGTATTTATCACTGCTGACGAAGAAGTGCAAATAACCGGAAAGTCATTAACTGGTAATTCTCCTAGCAGAATATCAGCTCGAACTGGAGGAACTGGAAAGGCCGGAAATCTGACAATCGAAGCAGAACGATTAACTGTCACTGATGGTGGGAGAGTAACTATTGGTGGTGAAAAAATTCCAAAAAATCTCAACTTTCAGCCAGGACAAGGAAATGCAGGAATCCTCCGAATCAACGCAGACAGTATCAATCTAGACAGAGGTACTATCACAGCTGGCACAGAGGGCGGCACAAAAGGCGAAGGAGGCGACATTTTCTTACACTCTGGTGACTTACAATTACGTGACAGTATCGTTACTGCGACTGCTGGGGGTAATGGCGACGGCGGCAACATCACTATCAACACAGATATCCTAGTTGCAATAAAAAATAGCAGCATCACCGCAAATGCCTTTGAGGGTCGTGGTGGGAATATCACAATTAATGCTAAGGGACTATTCCTTTCCCTTAATAGCTTAATAACAGCTAGTTCCAAGTACGGAATTAACGGTACTGTTCAATATAACATCGCTGATACTAACATTTACCCTACTCAACTAAAAGCAGAAGTAATTCCAATAACTCCTGAAATCACCCCAGTTTGTCAGGCACGAGCAGGCACAGAAGTAAATAGTTTTCGAGTTAGTAGTACTCGCAATCTCCAATCTAAGCCTAACAACCTGATGTATAACAATGTTGAGCAAAGTAACTCTGTTCCTATTCCAGCTTTGAATAATTCACATAATCCAAAATCATTAATAAGTAACCAAGCTACACAAATCATAGAAGCCAACGTTTTGATTCGGGATTCTCAAGGTAATTTAGTTTTGACGACAGACCAAGCAAATCCAACCTGGGATAATGCTTCACTGTCTGCAAGTTCTTGTTTTTCAGGATCTCAGTGGTAAAAAGATATAAAAATGATCTCACCTCAATGTTGCTTTAAATATCTTTTCTCAGGCATTCTAGGGCTGTCTCTAATTTTAATTCAATCATCTTCCCCTGCCCAGACTGTAAAAAAAGAAAAAGAATTTCTCAAAAATCAAGCGGCATCACTGACTTCTTCAGGTCACGAACAATTAGCTCTAGATCAGGCGAATGAAGCTTTAAAAACTTGGCAGGAATCTACCAAAATTTATCGCCAACTAAACGACCAAGAGGGAATTACAGAAAGCCTGATTAATCAAAACCTTGCTTTCCAAGCATTAGGATTACACAAACAAGCTTGCAATACACTTTTAGAAGCTTTAAACTTTAATATAAATCTAGGTATTTGCGACACGACTTTGCAGCAACCTGCTCTTGCTCAAGAAGAGCAACTCACGACATTAATTGGTAAGCAGAAAGCAACATCAGTTAACTTGCTTGGATTACAGAATCTCGGAGAAGTCTTGCGGATTTTGGGTCAGTTAAATGAATCTGAAATAGTTCTACAAGAAACGTTAACGCTAGCAAAACTTGTATCTTCATCAAAGATTAGTGGTATTTATCTGTCTCTGGGTAATATTGAACAGACAATTTATCAGCAATTACAAGATAAATATTCTTGGATAGAGGAACCACTTTTTCGAGAGAAGATTGCTAACATTATTCCACAAAAAGCGCAAAAATCACTCTGGTATTACCAAACACTAGAAAACATCCCAAATATCTCAAAATCAGCTAAACTGCAAGCTCAGTTGAATCACTTAACTTTACTGATCAGTTGGGAAAAATGGCTCAGTCATCAACCAAATCAAGCGAACCTCCATCAGAAAGTTAATCAACAAATTAGAGTATTGGTAAATCAAATAGATGGCAATTCTTCTGCCTTTTTGGAGTTATCACCTGAGCCATCTATTCATGCTCGGTTGAATTTCGCTAATAACCTCAGCCAGATCCCAGATGAACAATTGAAATCAGTAGCGATTCGATATGCTAAATTAGCATTGAAAATGGCTGAAACTATTAATAGTATCCGATGGTTATCCTATAGTTTTGGTACTTTGGGTAAATTATCAACTCAAACAGAACAAAAACAGGCATATTTTACGAAGGCTTTAGGATTCGCTCAATCAATTCGGGCTTCGGATATTGCTTACGAATGGCAGCAGCAGTTAGGACTAATTTACCAAAAGCAGGGAAAAACTGAGTTAGCGATTCAGAACTATAATGCTGCGATCGCAAACATGACTGAAGTGCGTGATAGTCTTTTGTCAACTAACGGAGATTTGCAGTTCTCTTTTCAGTCAGAAATGGAGCCGACATATCGTAATTATATGCGATTACTCTTAACATCACCTAATCCTGATTTAAAAAGAGTAATAGAGATAAATGAAGGATTGCAGATAGCACGCTTAGAAAACTTTCTCAGATGTGGCAAGCTTGATCTTGTTGCTTTGAATCAGCTTCAGAACCTCAAGAGCGCCCCAACAGTAATTCACATTATTGATTTCGGGGATACTATAGAAGTAATTGCTCAGTCAACAGATGGCTCACTTCACCACCATTCTATTGAATCTAAACTAGTTCGATTCCAGATAGATCATCTTTTAGAAGCTTTACAAAATGAAAATTTTTCTGAAGTAGGCGAAAGTAGCATTACTACTTCTTCTCAAGGAATTTATGAAAAGCTAATTGCACCAATAAAAACATATCTACCCCCATCAGGAACACTCGTATTCACTTTAGATAAATCTTTCCAAAGCATACCAATGGCATTGTTATATGATGGAAACCATTATCTAATAGAGCGTTACAGTATTGCAGAAACTTTAGGTTCCAGAATTAGACAACCTAGAGTCTTACATGAAAACCAGATGATAGCTTTAATAGCTGGACTATCAAAACTAAGCCCCAGTTCTATAGATCCAAATGCACCTAAAAATATGGAGAATTTGCTCCCATCTAAACAAGAAATAGAAAATGTAGAAAAACAAACTAAATCGTCAGTTGCCTTGTTAGACAAGAAGTTTACCCTTAAAAGGTTTAAAGAAGAACTAACTCAAAATAATTTTCCTATTGTACATATTACTACCCACGGTCAATTTAGTTCTGACCCACTCAAAACAGTACTAGTAGCCTATGACAAGCTAATTAATATTAGGGACTTTGACAGCTTAATCAGAGGTAAAACTGAAAATAGTCAAGATGCAATTGAGTTACTTGTTCTCAGCGCCTGCGAAACAGCTAAAGGCAACAAGCAGTCAGCAATGGGTATTGCAGGAATGGCTGCACAAGCTGGAGCGCGTAGTACTGTTGCTACTTTGTGGCGCGTGGATGCCGATTCTACCGCTTTGCTTATGCAAGAATTTTATAAAGGTTTGAACAATGGCTTGCCAAAAGCAGAAGCACTACGTCAGGCGCAATTAAGTTTACTGTCAAATCCTAAATATAAGAAGGCTTATTATTGGGGTGGGTTCCTCCTGGTTGGAAGCTGGTTGTAAAATTCCACTACTTGTAGCCCTGATTGGGCTTTTTGGAACTCTTTGGAATTATTGCTGCTTTTCGCTAACTCAGATGCCTTGATGTATTCGGATTTCGCCTCCTTTGGCAACTTGGCCTTCAGATAGCGATCGCCCAGTACTCTGTAAAGAGTCGGATTTTGGCTATTAGTTGCTGTTGCCATTTTTAACATCTCAATTGTTTCATTTAAAAGATTTTCTGCCGTATAAATAGCATCTACGTCAAGAATAGTTTCATCTGGAGGTAGCCCTAAGTCTTTGATGCGTTTAATCTTTTGTGCAATTTGTTCTTGAGAAGCTACAGACAATACGTCCACAAACGTTTCATCATAGCTAAAAGCTTGACCATCAATATATGCAAAGACATCTATTGTATATGGAGTACCCGGTTGAAATTCTTTTTCATCACTTGGGTAGGCAAGCCGAGTTTGATTTACAACTTTTTCCCATCCAAATTCGTAACTTTTTACTTTGACTTTGTAAGAAGTAGCACCCTTAACAGCAGTCCAAGTTATTTCTGGACGGGAATTCAATGTTGATGTGCTATAAGGAGAAATGATTGTTGGCTCATCGCTCCCTTCTGTGCCACCTTTTCGTATGTGACACGCATTAGTATTGGTTGGATTGCAAGTGGATAAGGCTTCGTCAGGTTCTGCACATTTATCAAGAGGAATAGTTCCACTAGATAAATTTAAAATGTTTCCAGAACTAAAGCATAAAAATTCTACATAATCACCATTCACAACTTCGATCGTATCTCCCTTACAAATTAAGCTCCCTGCTGACAAGTGCTTGTGACCCTTACTTATTATCCTTCCCATTTGTGGATCACAATGAACCTGATTTCTTCTTACTCTTATGAGCGGTACATTTGCTAGCAATGGTAGATGAATTAGTATTAGAGAAGTTAAACAGCACATTCCTCCAAAAGACATCAGCTTTTTCATTGTTTTACAAACATAATTTGTTTGAGCATCTTATCATTTATCAAGTATCCGATCTAGCAGTTCTTGTCTCCAGCGAAACACCTCTGGTAGACTAGATTTAGTCAAGATACAAGCATCTATATAAGCTCTGGCGTAATTAAGTTGACCTAATGATTCTTCTATTTGAGATAGCAAACAATATGCATCTGTTCTTTCGCTATCTAACTTTGTTGCTTTTTCTAGATATCTTTCGGCTTCAGTTAACTTATTTTCCATTAACCTTGCCCATCCTAAATCTTTATACAGCGATGCTTGTAATTCCCGATTGTTAGTCTTCTGCAAACCTTTTAAAGCTAAAGTAGCTGCTGCTCTATGATCCCCTTTTTTATTTTTCAATCTTGCTAAAGCCGCAACAGCAAATATAGCTTGATCGCTACTTCTAATAGCAATTTCATATTGCTTTTCTGCTAAATCATATTCTCCCTGTCCATCATAAAAATCACCTAATCCGTAATGTGATTCCCATTTATTAGGTTTTAACTTAAAAATTATTTCGTAAGTTTTGTTAACACAATTATAGTCATATAACTGCTGACACGCAATTGCTAAATTATTATACGCAGTATCGTCTTTCGGGTTGTACTTTATAGCTAGCTCGTAATTTTTTCTAGCAATCTTAGGGTTATTTTGATGCTGTAAACCCTTCTCAAAGTAAAAAATTGAGACTGAATTATTTAAATTATGTCCATACTTTATTGCTCTTTGAAAGTCTTTTTCAGCATCAGCAATCCTATTTTCTTTATAAGCTTCTTTACCTTGATTTAAAAAATAATCTGCTACTGTGTATTTTAAGCTAGTATTCAAATATACTGCTTTTTGAAAATCGTTCTCAGCTTGGTCAATTTGATTTTCTTTATAAGCTTTTTTACCGGAATCTAAATAATATTTTGCTACTAGAGGTAGGGATGCATATATCAAACCAACAATACTTAGTAAACCTAATACAAACACACTCAGTTGAAACGGCTTTGATTTAATTACTCGATTAAACTTTGATTGATTAGGTAAGCGCTCCAAACGCTGTATTATTATTTGAGTACTTTGTGGGCGCTGCCCAACAAAAGGAGCCATCATATCATCAAGTAAATCAGCCAGAAATTTATCTATGTGAAGTGCTTTATCTCTCCAAATTAGTCTTCCTGTCTGCTCGTCCATTTTGATTTCAATTAAAGAAATACCTGTGACTAAGTAAACAAAAGTTCTACCTAAAGCGTAAAAGTCTGACTGTGGTACGGCTTGTCCATGAATTTGCTCTAAGGGAGAGTAACAAGCTGTCCTAACAGCAGTTATTTCGTAACCATTACCGAATCCTGTAGTAGTTCCTCCACTGGTACTGACTTTGGCAAAGTAGGTTCTACTAAGCTGTCTTGCTCCACCAAAATCAACAAGTGCTAAATTCCCGTCGGGTTGATGAACAATGTTTTCTGGTTTGATATCTCTGTGGAAGAAACCAGACCGATGAACTAAATCAAGAATCTCCATCAACTGCAATAACCATTCATAAGCCATTTCTTGGCTAATTCGTCCATAAGATTGTACCCACTGAGTTAAATTCTCTCCTTCAAACTTATGCATAACTAGACAATGTAGTTCTAGAAGATTATCATTCAGCCTAAATGTGAAATAATCTTCCCTATTAGACTTGGGAATTCCAGGATGGTCTAAGATTTGTAATATGAGTGATTCTCTTTTAAGTAGCTCAACTAACTTAGAATCATCAATCCATCTTAATACTTTCATTACTCTTATTTGAGGCTGAGGATGTTCTTCTGTGCCAATATCCTCAATTTCAAAGACATCTGTGTAAGTATATGGATTTTGCTCCAAAGAACGCAACGGGCGTAGCAAACGAATACGCCCGTTTATTATCAATGGATTTCCACATGCTAAACAATTTTCAGCGCTATCAGGATTATAACGTTGGGTACAAAGAGGATTTATGCAGTAGCCCACAAGGTAACTTCCCTTGTTTGTATTGTATCTGGTATTTTATGCACTAATCCCAATGGATCAACTAAAATATACTTCTTAATAGATGCTTGTAAACTATAACTAGCTTCTCGTTTGTTTGATTTACCAGCAATTTCAATTAACGAGCGTTGTTCTAAAACTTCTATTGCTGTTATTAGTTCAAAAACTGACAACTTGAAATCTACTCGCTCTTTTAAATTATCAATGAGTTTAGAGAATTGAATAGAAGTCGAGTTTTCTGACATTTCTTCTGCCAAATAAATCATTATTTGCCTTTGAAGATTACTTAAAAGTCCAACTTGTCCAAATTGCTGATGTAGCATTGTTTCAAGTTGAGGATCAATCATAGTAGTTTGATATCTAAAAAATGTTTTCACACTCCCCTCAAAAAAACGATTAATTCTATCAGCCAACGCTTCTAAACTTGATGGATTCCCAGAATAATTTTCAATTAATCGCTTACATTCCTTTCCAGTTAAACCTTTTTCTTGTAATATTTGCATTCCCGCGTTTACATCTAAACCTTCTAATTTGAAAGAGCGAATAGGTAGTTTTGTAGTCACAGAAGCAAATTCTTTTAAAGGCAACTGACTTGTTATAATAATGCAGCTTTCATGCTTCCCTTCTGTAAGTTTTAAAAGGAATTTTTCATATTGTAATCTTTTTCCAAAATCATCGGCTAACAATAGCTTTTCAAATCCATCAATTACTAGTAGACAACGATGTAAGTGAAGCTGTTTTGATAGTAAAGATATGCTATCTATAAAAGAGTTTTCACTTGCTTCTATGTCTACTTGAAAAATTTTATTTAAATCAATGACTAACTCATCAATTGACAAAGAATGATTAATTGTTTTCCAGATTATACATTCATATATACTACTTAAAGAATCAAAAGTTATTTCTTCAACCAATCTAGAGGCTAATAAAGTTTTTCCTATTCCTCCAACTCCAGTAAAAACTATACAGCGTTCTTTAAATAGAGTAATTTGTTTCTTAAAATAGTTAATTTCATCCTTTCGTCCATAAAAAGATTTTATTTTAGGTAGTTCCCCATAAATTCTAATATTGCCAACGAAACTATCGTTATCCAATCTGGATGCCTCTTCCTTCCGATAATCGCTCTTTGCTAGCTTAAGCAAAATAGATTTCAAAGATATTTTTGTTACTTTCACTCCATCACCAATAATTACTGAAAGCATACTCCATAGTGGTGGAGCTACTTTCTGCTGCAAATAGTATGCGTTATACCCCGAATCACTTGCCATCTCTTTATAATCTTTACTATCCCAAACTCCCTTAATAAGAACTTTTTCTACTTCTGTTAAATACCTTCCCGTAGATTGAAACACTTGTTCTTCTAATACAGCTAATACTCTTTTTACGTCTAAAACTTGGCTTGAATTCATGCCGACTTTTCCTTACGTAAGTAGGTATACATGAAGTTACATTTTACTCCTTAGTACTTAAAATATCTACAAAATTCACAATTATTAACTGAAGCTAGGTTCTCAAATTACCTTTCTAGGCTATATTGATTTAAATGCTACATCTTAATAGGGAGATTTAACGCATCTCTAGTACATTATCCGGTCTAGCTTGAGCATAAAAGTGTGAAAGAAGTTGACCAACGTCAACCAAGGAACACCGCCTGCGGGTATTTTTGATCACTGATTAATTCAATGGGTTTGTTTTGAAAAGCTTGTGTTTAGGTATCTTAACCTAAACCAAATATCTTCTGCGAATACATTTGAATGAAAGCTCTTACCTCGACCGAGTAAGACGACCAAAACTTCTGTAAAATCAAGCTAATTGAAAGGAGGCATGGAGGTGAAGATACAACAGTACGACTGTTTAATGCAGAAAGCGCCACTAAGGAGTCGCGCTTTCTACGTATTGCAAATTTCATATTGATCTAGAGCGGGTTTGATCTCGAAGGAACAAAAGAAGTTGTCGCTAAAGTTTGGCCACTGGTGCGACTACTAAATTGTCCGAGAGTTTTTACCGCGCTACCAGATCCATTATAGGGTCTGCCGCCTGGAAAGTCCATTCCCTGCGGTGTGTTTTTGCTGTCGAAATTCATAAATTTTAGGTAAAGTTAAGTTTGGTTAAGAAATATCCCGAATTTTGTAGTTAAAAGCAGTAGTAGCGCGAATAATAGTTACCAGTTATCAGTTGGGAGTAGAGTCCAAGATTAGATAACTGATAACTGATGCAACCCCCTCTGAACTTGTAAACCGAGTTATCAGGGGAAAATATCATGACAAACAGAGAACGCCCCAAGAGCGCAGTGTTAGAGCGCATGGGGTCGAGTGCAGCTTTCGCATGGCAATTTTGTGCTGTGACGAAGGTAAATTTTCGGAATATCGAGGCTAGAGTAAGGGTTTCGCAGCTTGAAAGAGTTCTATCCAAAAAATTCCTTGGAGAGAACCGATGAATGCAGCGACAACTGAATATCCAAACAATCTCACGGCTGCGGAATACCATGAGTTGTTAGCTGGTAGCGCCATTCATCCGGCGTTAATTAAGCGCAACTTTTTCCACATTGAGGGAGAATCAGTTTATGATTTCCTGTTCATATCTGATAAAATCCCACGTAAGAATGCGGGTCGGGTAACAGATGGATACATAAAAATGTATCAACATCTATTACTAGGTGGGACATGGATTCAGTCACTTGACCCATTCAAAAACTGGCAACCGATGGAGTGGGGAAGAATTAAGCCTAACTTCCCGCGCATTGATTGGCAAAAAGGCAAGGCAGTTAAGTACGAGTCACCCCCCAAAACCCCCAACCGTGTTACCTACTTCGATGTCGCTAACCCTATCTGGGACAAAGTTGCAAAGCGTTATTTAATTAAGCGCTATCATTCACTTTTAGCGCTGCGCTTGCTGGATCAACTCAATCCATTAATATTTTGGGAGTGGATAAAGCAGCATCCAGAGATTCCGATTATCTTATGCGAAGGAGAGAAGAAAGCCGCTTGCTTGCTCTCTTTGGGGTTTGTAGCGATCGCACTTCCGGGAATTTGGAACGGGCGCGTGGGCAAACAGGATTTTGATGAACGGTTGCATCCAGATTTAATGCCCTTGGCACAACCGGGACGCAAGTTCATAATTCTTTTTGACCACGAAACTTCTTCTAAAACCAGGTGGTCGGTGTTTCAAGCCACTGTCCGCACTGCAAAGGCAATCGAATCGGCAGGTTGCTTATGTGAAGTTGCATTACTGCCGGGGCCAGAAAAAGGCGTTGATGATTTTGTGGTTGGTCGCGGTGAAAATGCTGATGCTCTACTGACTGCTCTAGTAGACGATGCCAAATCACTTGCCGATTACCAGCGCTCGTATCGGGCGAAAAAATGGGGACTAAGTAAGTACAAACCAGATGTCACTGTTAATGTCAAGTATCTCTCTGAGGCTTTGTGCATTCCTGACCTTGAAGAAAAATGCTTGACAGTGCCTGAGCTTTATGAACTTGAAAAGGAACAACTTTTCACGCCATCTATAAAAGGACATCCTCCAAACAAGGAGTCTACGGATTCTGGCGGAGTTGATTCAGACAAATCGAAGAAATCCCCTAGCTTCAATTTCCCAAAATCAGGACTGGTCGTACTCTGGAGCGACATGGGTACAGGGAAAACTGAACTTATGCGCTGGTGGCGTGACCAAAATCCTAACGCACGGTTCCTCAACAATGGACATCGGGTTAACTTGCTGAAAAATCTTGCCGAACGACTCAAAACTGCCATGTACTCCGACTTGGGTTACACAGGTTTAGCCCAGGCCCCAGCCCTTAGTATTACTATTGACAGCCTGCATAAGCTGAATACTCAGTCTCTCACTTACGGCTGCATATTTATAGATGAAGCCTGCCAATACCTCACCCACCTACTACACAGTAATACTTGCAAACAGCACCGTGCAGCAATACTTGAAGTACTGGAATATATAGTATATAACGCGCCACTGGTCGTCATTGCTGATGCACACATGGACGATTTAACGGTAAACTTCTTTCTTGCAATGCGACCAAAAGGTGAAGTACCTTACATCATTAAAAACGAGTGGCGAAACGGTTCACGCACAATTTATTGGTACGAGGGGGATAATGAGAGCGCCATAGTCGCCCAAATCTCGGCAGCGCTGATGCTTGGAGAAAAAGTTATGGTTGCCAGCGACAGTAAGCGTTTCATCAAAAAACTCGACAAATCCTTTACTATCAAATACGAAAAGGCAGGAGAAGGGGTGCATGGTAAAGGGGAAGGGGTAAAGGAAGAATTAACAGATTCCTCCTCCCTTTCCCCCTTACCCCTTACCCCTTGCCCAGTCCGTAGGGCTTCATGGCGTATCTGGTCGGTTCATTCCGATAATTCTGGCAGTGATGAAAATGTTGCTTTCATCAAAGATATCACCAACGCCGTCAAAAACTTTGATGCCTTGTTCGCCTCTCCCAGTCTCGGTACTGGTGTCGATATTTCCCAGTATCATTTTGACTTAGTATTTGGTGTGTTTCACGGCGTTTCCCAAACTGCTACTGAATGCGCCCAACAGCTTTACCGTTATCGTCCAAAAGTCCCGTTTCATATTTGGGTGGCCCCGCGTCCTCCCTTTGGTTACAAGGATACCAATGCTACCAAGATTAAAGAGCGCTTGCTCCAAACCAATGAAATGACTGCTTTTCTGTTGCGGATTGACCGTCAAACAGGCAAACGCGGAGCCGAGAAAGATTGGGCGCTTGAGGCTTACTGCCAAATTATGGCTAACCGCCACTATTCTCTAAATAATCTGCGTGATGATTTGCGATCGCTCCTCACTGAAATGGGCAATACATTTATATATGTGGGCAGTGATTCAGATCCTCAATCTCTTGAAAGTCTTAAAGCAGCAGCACAAGCTTTGGATAGTGCCCACAATTCGGCTGTTGCCAAGGCCAAGAATATTACAGCTAGTGAGTACCGTGCCCGTCAGAGCAAAGATTACCTTGACCCTAGCGAAATTTTTGAATGTGAAAAGTTCCGCATTTCTGATTCCTACGGCATTGAAGTAACCGAATCGCTCGTAGAAATGGATAAAGGTGGTCGCTTAATTAGGGCAATTGCTGGACTTGAGGCCATTTTAGCCCCGCCCGAAGAATCGTTTACGGACCCCACAACTGGGCAAACTTATCCTACCCCACCAACAATTGTCACCCAAAAAGACCGCGCCGAACGCGACAATCTACCTTTGTGCATCGACTGGGGCAATTATTCTGCACGGTGGCTTGCACGGTTTAACCTGGGGCTGCATCAAATTCTCACTTCTTTAATGAAGGGTGATGAAGTTACCGCCGATGACCCCACTTTGCTCAAGATGACGGAGATCGCTATACATTGTGCTGCTCACGTCAAAGCAATTCTTGGGTTTACTATTCCCCTGGACTGTAAACCTATTTGGTTGCTAGGCACTCTTATAGAACAGCTGGGGCTAAAGCTGACTTTCCGCAAGCAAGGTAAACGGGGTCAACAGGTGAAACTTTTCTCTTTATCTAAAGAGGAATTAGAATTTGCTCTCCAGGTGATTGCTCATCGCGTGGAAAAGCGTAATCAAAAAGAAAATCGAACCTATTACGCTGCTCAAACCCCTGCTGCGTATAGTGTAAGCCCTAATCAGCAGCCCGTATCCACACCCCCCCCTGATGCTATAGGGAACTCCCATTGCCAAGGGGAGGATACTACAGATGAGAGCAGGGGAGCGGAGGAGCAGAGGAGCAGAGGAGTTGAGGAGTTGAGGAACAAAGAAGAAATTTGTACAAGTTCTTTCCCCTCTGCCCCCCTGCCCCCCTGCCCCTCTGCTCTCTTCACTGATCGCGTTACGCTACTCCACTGCGTAGAAATACTTCGCTCTGGTATTAAGCAGGGGGTGGACGCGATTAAAGGCATTCTCAAGCGATGGGTTGAGGATTTGCGCTGGGAGACGGTACTGGAACTTGAGGCGATCGCCGCGAGTGAATTGCGACTTGTCGAGGCTCAAATCCCGGAATTTTACGCCTTGCTAAGTGAAGATGTGTTGCCTGTGGACGGGTAACTTAACCATGAAAACCTCTTATTCGTGCGTTTACCCTCTGCTTGATAACAAAAACCCCAAATCCTTACACTGCCAATGTTTGCTTCAGGAATCGAAAAAATAGGTTATGGAAACTAGAATTTACCAAACCTATTTTTTGACTCAAAGCGATCGCTGACGGTAGAGCTGTAGAGGAATAATAAAGTTCAACAATTTCTGTTAGGTGCTTTACCCCGCTCCAAGCATCCGTCCATAAATCGCTTGAAAGAGCCTGTACGCCGCGCCCACGCTACGTTATTACTAGAGCGATCGCCATCGCTCTTAAGGCGGGGCGTAGCTGATCGCGCCCACATTCGGTTAGCATCACTCTCCTAATTGTTCAACTTTTTTATTTGAGTTTGGTGTCTCTGTGTTGAAAAAGTGGTGTAGTAATCCCTTTTCCAGCCCAAAATTGTTCAACTTATTTTTACGGGACTTGCACCCAACCACTCTAAATCAATGCTTTGAGAGACTAGAATTGTTGAACTTTTTTATATGCTTACAAGAGCTATTTAGGAAATTGCAGTGGATTGGTGAGAGAATAATGATTTAGAAAGACGCTTGACTCAAAAAAGGGCAGGTGTAGTGCTTTTTCGTCATGGCTTCTGAAACGACACCGCTTCTTAACTTAGTGTTGGCAACGCCGCCGCCGTTAACACTTCACCCAGCCGCGGTCTATTTGTCTAGCCTGACATCTTCTTCCCGGCGAACGATGGAAAAAGCACTAAATGTCATCGCCCGAATGCTAACGGCTTCGGTTGAGAGTGATGCATTGTCTTTGGATTGGTCGAAGTTGCGTTACCAGCACACAGCAGCAATTCGCTCAGTGTTGATGGAACAGTACTCTCCGGCGACTGTAAATCGGATGCTTTGTGCTTTACGGCGGGTGCTGAAAGAAGCACAGCGGTTGGGGTTAATCAGCGCCGATGATTATGCAACAGCAGTGGATCTCAAGCGTGTAAAGGGGGATTCACCTTTAAGGGGACGGTTGTTAAAACCAAGTGAAATTGCCGCGCTTTTGAGTAATTGCAAAAACGACCAGACTTTAATTGGTGTAAGAGATGCCGCACTGATTGCGATTCTGAGTGGCTCTGGGTTACGTCGGTCGGAGTTAGTAGCATTAGACACAAAAGATTACCAAAATGAATATAGTTCTTTGCTTGTACGCAAGGGCAAAGGGGGAAAGTCTCGGACAGTGTATTTGCCGGATGGGGCAGTGGCAGCTTTGAATGATTGGCTATTTGAGAGAAGTAATGCGCCTGGAGCATTAATTTGTCCTGTACGGCGAGGTGGTCATGTTCAGATTGGGCGAATGACTGACCAAGCTGTGATGACAATTCTCCGCAAACGGGCCTTAAGTGCCGAAGTAGCTTCTTTCAGTCCACATGATTTTCGACGCACGTTTATTACTAGTTTGTTGACTGCTGGTGTTGATGTTTTGACGGTGAGCCGACTGGCAGGACACGCCGACCCAGCAACCACGCAGAAATACGATTTGCGTTCTGAGGAATATAAGCGCCAAGCCGTTCAATTGTTGCATATTCCTTACGGCGAATAATGCCATATTGGGTGATGGCGTAACCGCCCACTTTATAGTGATACGTCATCGCTCGTGCAATCAAGCAATAATCACCTTTACATGATGCGCTGACTCAATCACTTTTCGTTTCAGTTTACCTAGACACTACCTTTCTTCGATGCAGGCTGGGATCTTTTTTTTGTGGTTCCCCCTAAAAATACACCTCTAAAAGAAAAACCTAAAATAGGTGAAAAAAAATAAACTAATAATGACTTTATAGTTAATAAGTGATGTATTAGGTCAAAGAGTATACTCTAGCATTTGAGTATACAAATATTACAGGTGTAGGTTTTGGTTAAAGAAAATGGGCAAAGGTGCTTATTTTAAGAAACTTGTACAAAATTCTTCCCTGCTTCTGTTGCTTTCATGCCAAATCAAGCTTATCGGAATAGCCCGTTTTTTAATCGCTATCACGCCATAAAACTATAGAGTCATTTTTAGTTTATTTTTGAGAGTGGTGTGATTGCTTATAAAAAATTCTTCAATAAATGGGTAAAACTTGCGTGCCAAAAACTCAAACTGTTCTGCAATTGATTCCGAACTTGTCCTGAATCAATTTTCAGGGTGAACGCCAAGATGCTCCCTGATGGCCGAAGGAACTTTAGCTGATTGCGAGTTAGTTTATGATGTTCTAAATTACACAGTTAAAATGCAACTTTAACATCGCTCGAACATCGCTCGTGCTACATCATGATATTTGTCTAGGTAAGTAAAAAATCTGGTGTAGCGTTCATTTGGTCTGTTTACCTAGATGAATAGAATGCAGAAAGTTTTCCCAAACAGTGATGCCTACGCTCATAATACTTACGCAAAAAAAGAATTAAAAAATACAATTTAAACGGCTATGCTGAGGTCAGAAGGTCAGGCAATACAGTTCGGATAAGCTCTTGAGGCATGGGAAGCTATGCGGGAAAAACGTCTATCGGGAAAGATTGGGTTCCACGACATTTGGAAAACTCTCAAAATTACGTCGCACCCAATCCATGCCCACTTCATTGTTGAGTTTAATTTTCTGTGGAGTGTCTGGATAAATTTTGCCGAGAATATCGGCATCCTGATCCACGACAACCTTACCAAATTTGAGATAGGTACTGCCGAACACCTGAAAAAGGGGATGCAAGGCTAGACCGAACAGCAAAATATAAGTTCGGGTGCGATTCTCGGCTTCTGGCACAAAGATATGACACTGTGCAGCTTTACCCAAGGGCATCTCACCGTGAAAAATCACCAGGGACGGGAAATAATTTTCCAGATGCGCCTTAATCGTGGTGGGCAATAAAAATAAATCTGGCTGTCTCAGTTTTTCTGCCAGACTGTAGGGCGCGGTGGGCATGTCATAAAAAGCCTGGGAATGATGCCCATCATCAATAAACTGATGAAACTCAATATCAATAATGCGAAACAAGTCCCGATGAGTGCCATTTTGATGATTGTAATCATGCATATTTAGCAGCATAGTCAACAAATCAGTTTTAACGCTGCGATCGGCAGTATGCCCGATAAAAGAGTACTGATTTGCAATCTCATTCAGCACTGTAGGAATGGGAATCTTCGCTTCATATCCCCCATAAGACCAGATGAAGTCACCTTGAATCATCAGTTCTAAAGGCTGCAATTGAGGCAGGGTTTTCTTCCCTGAACCAGGTAAAACGGTGCAGCCAGATGCATCAAATGGCAAGGCATGGAACGGACAAACGACTGTACTTGTGCGATCATTTTGAACTTCACACCAGCCTTCTGATAGCATGGCTCCCATGTGGGGACAAGCATTAGGTAGCGCTTGGATTGCTCCAGTAGCATCTTTCCAGATGACATAATCAACACCGTACAAGGAAATTTTTCGAGGCTGATTCACAGTTAGCATCGACTTGTGTGCCAACAACCAGGGCGCACCAGTCAGCAGCGATGGCGCTGACAAGTCAGTTCGCATGGTGTTCTCCTTTAGAGATAAAATTGTGAGAAATCCGTCGTGTTTCTAAAATATGACAGAACATTCATGTTCGTCAAGCACTCCGTTGTTCAGCAACCTGCGTCGCCAACCCAAACAACAGCGTGGCAAAGAACGCGTCGAAAAAATTTTGAATGCGGCGGCGGCGGTATTCGATGAAGTGGGCTATGAAGCCGCCACCACTCATCTGATTGCAGCTAAAGCAGGGACTGCGATCGGCTCTCTCTATCAATTCTTTCCTGATAAAGCCGCTATTTTCAAGGCGATGGAGTTACGCCATACGGAGCGGGTGAAGTCATTATATGCCCAGGCAATAGCATCTGAAATCGTTGAGTTACCACTGCGTCAGATGATTCATGCTTTGGTAACAGCGATCGCAGAAATGTTATCTCAGCCGGTATCGCGGGTGGTGTTTGTGCAATTTTATTTGGCACGGGAGATTTTCCAGACCATCGATGACAGCATGACTCAGGAGGCGATCAATTTCATGGCAAATATCTTGCAGCAGCGAAATCCTGCCCTCCCCGATGAACAGTGTAACTTGCTTGCAGAAGTGTGTGTGCATGGTAGCAATGCGGTTATATTGGCGGCACTTCGCAGTCGCGATTGGGATCACCGCCAACGCTTAACGCAGCAAATTGAGGATTTGATGGTGTCATATTTAGAGCCATATATAGGGAACAATCAGTTGAGCCATGTAATGAAAGTAATGGTATGCCCCCATTGTCAATCGCAACAGTTGTCCAAAAACGGGCATCGTCGGGGAAAGCAGTGCTATCGCTGCAAGGATTGTGGAAAACAGTTTGTGGAGTCTGCCTCAACGCCGATCGCTCGTTAGAGAACTCAGAAGAGGAATACACGGGTTCAAACAACTTTTCACCTCCGGTTTATAGCGATCGCCTGATTGAATTTTGAATTCACCAACAGGAACGGGGGAGGTATGCAAAGTTTTGTAAAAAAAATGCAAAAGTGTAGACATTGTAAGTGGTTTGTTTCAGGATCTCTGATTCTGTTGATGAGCGTCACAGATGTGATGAAATTTTGTCCCCACTGTTGGCAACCTGGAACAACACTTGAAAGACCTGTTTCTCAGTATCGTCGAGCCTCAAATACGTATCAACGAACGCAGAAATCAATTGCATCCGCTTACTAATAATAAAACCCTCACTTTCTTAGGAGGGTTGTAGTAGAGCTACAAGTGAGAATTGGCAATCAGTTAGAGGTTCTGCACTGAGCAATAATTTCCATAGCTCTTCTTTGATGTTCAGGGATGGAGTTGAGGGCAGATATAAGTAATTCCCGCAGAATCTCAGACTGATTTCTTCCAACCACCTGTGAATAGAGCTTTAAATCACTCACATATTTTGGTTCTACGCGAAGTGTAACACTGGCAGAATTATGTTTATTTGACTTGGAACGCATAATTTGACTCCCGTTCTAATATGCTCCTACAAGTATGGGTGTAATCGCATAACCTGAGAATAAAGTAATATTGTAATAATATCATAAAAACATTATATAAGTCAGAATATTTAGCTTAAAAATCGATAAATAAGCATAATATTTCAAAAGTAAGAGACAAGTTATCTATGAAGAATTCCAAAAAGAAAAAAGCTTCTCTACCAGTTTATCTAGATGAGTTTGAACGTGAAAGATTAGAGAAAATCGCCTCTGATTGGGGTACAAGTCTATCAACCACAATCAAAAGGCTGATTAGAGAGAGAGAAATTAATTATTGAGTAAGCTCATCAATGAATAACTGAATAAAGTAGGACGATAATCTTTGAATTCTGTCTTACATTCTGTGAAAAAAGTTCACAAAAAAGCTTGTTAAGTTTGTCTCAAGCTTTCTTTGATGTGATAGTATGATGCAGTCACTAACAGTAGAAATAAAATAAATATGGTGAATATTTATCTCAAACAAATTCTGCTTTAGTGTTGCAATTTGGCATTGCTATCTTTTGGCAATCGTTAATATTAAGTAGCGCTTATAGATGCGTAATGTCAAAAGTTATTCTCTGGATGAAGGGATAAATTATGGAACCAAGGACATGAATCGCCATACTCTTGATTCTGACGAATGTATTCTTCTCTTAAGTTTTGAGGTGACACAATTAGACTTATCTGACTATTTATGAAAAACAAAGGAGCGATTGTTTTGGTAAGTAATACAAAGGAACGTAGTTCACGGCAAAGAGCTAAAACCAAAAATCATCTGCTTGCCAAGTTTATCGGTAAGGTAGGAAATAAGTACCGACATCAGATATATGCGGTTGGTACAACTTTGATTGTTGCGAGTCAAACAATACCAGCAGAAGCATTTGGTTTGTTTAACCCAGCACAAATAGCAATGACATGTATGTTTGGTGGAGCATCGGCTCAAGGAAATGCACTAATAAATGGCTTACCAGGAGTGATAAACGCAGCGATAACAGTGATGCTATTCATTTATTTCGTGTCATCAGGAGTGAAGGTCGCCAATGCATTAGGTGACGGGCAAGAAGTAACACAGATGGTTCAGCAGCCAGTAGGAATATTCTTTATAACTTTAGTGTTATTCATTGCCCAAAATATTCTGTTTGCAAATGTCAGTGCCGCTTGCAACTAAAGCCAAACAGATTCTTGAGTTTGGGAGCAGAAATTAACCTAAATTTCTGCTCTAGTATCTGATTACACTAAATTAGTGATGAGTAATAGAGAAATCAAACAAGTCAATCAATCGTTAGGAAAGAGCGCACCGATTGGAATCTTTACAGGATTTCAGTTTGCTGTAGTGATTCCATTATTCGGTCTAGGCTTCTTCTTAGCTTTTTCACTGGGATTAAATCTAGCTTGGAGTATATTGATAGGTTGCTGGTTAAGTGCAACAGCATTAGCTTTATCAGGGAAAAAACCTCATTTATTTTGGTCAAAGATTTATCCAATTGTGCCCGTATGGTCAAGAGGATATGCGAGATACTTAACCCCTCAATCAAAAAATCGAGTTGGAGTCAAGAAAATTCGTAAACCTTGGACGTGATGAAAACGAGTCGCCCAAAAACTAAAAATAAGTTAAGTCCATTTGAGGACTGGCTAGATTTGACAACTTTTGTAAAACTGAAAAGGGGTGGGTATAGTATTGGTGCTTCCTTGCTGAGTAAAAAAGTGATCAGCGACACGAATAATACATTACAACTAGTATTTGGATATAGTTGCACAGGGATGAATCCATTATTTAATTCAAGTGAAGAAGTAGAAGCAATAGCCAAAGCTTTTGAGAATGGGTGCAAGGAGATACCCCAAGGTGAAAAGTTCACATTTAGATGGAGTTCATTCTGTGATGATAGTGATGCAAAGGAGTATTTCTACAAGCGATTGCAAAATCCAGTATCAGATGAGAGCGAATTTCTGGACTGGGGGCAGTTAGGAAGAATTCAGGAATTGACACGTTTGCGTCAAAGGAAAAATATAACTCTGAGCGTCTACACGACTTTCACTATAGTACCAGGGGGAACAGAGGGCGGCGACCCGATAGACCGAGCATTGGTAAAGCTAGCAGATTTTCTGACAAGACGATTTACAGCAACAGGGGCGACAGAAGTCACGAAAAAGAACTTAAAAAGGATATTAGAGAAAGCGATAGATGTTTCACAAAGACATTTGCAGATATTAACAGAGATGGGTTTTGCGCCCAAGGCAAAAAGTGCAGAGCAACTATGGAATGAATTAAGTAAGTGTGTGGGAGCAAAGATTGTAAAAATCCCACATACTTTAGTATTTGATTCATTGGGACTGAGGGAGGAATTTAACGAAACCCCAGCAACGAATAAATCATATATAGACCAAGCTCACGCGACATCAGTATTGATGAATAATGGTATACCTTTCGCAGATAGAAAGTGGGTATGTCTGCCTGATGGCGAGGGCGGTAAAAAATATATCGGTGTGATGGTATTGTCGCAAAAACCAGAAGTATTCGCATCAACAGAAGCACAAATCAGGTTTCTGTGGAATATATTTGCACGAGAGGCAATTTCGGATGTGGAAGTGATTACGGAAATCAGTCCCGCCGACCAGAAACTAACCCGATTGGCGCAACAAATGATTACCCGGAGAGCGCGAAATGCAGAAATCAGCGCTCAAAAGAAAACAATTGATGTCGCCTCACAAATAAATGTTGAATGGAGTGTAACAGCCCAAAAGCAATTGTACACAGGGGACATACCAGAAACATTAGGATTAGTAGTGTTAATTTACCGGGATACACCTGAAGAAATTGACGATACTTGTAGATTGATTTCTGGGTATATTAACCAACCAGCAGAGCTAATTCGAGAAACGCAATATGCTTGGCTGATTTGGCTGCAAACATTGGGAGCCAAAATGGAACAGTTATTATCACGCCCTTATAATCGTCGATTAACATTTTTTGCGAGTGAAGTGTTGGGATTAACCAGCACAGTACAAATTGCCAAGGCTGATAATCAGGGTTTTGAATTAATTGCAGAACAAGGTCATTCGCCAGTACATCTAGACTTGTCGATAACCAAGAATATGATGATTCTAGGAACGACAGGCTCAGGAAAATCTGTTTTAGTTGCCACAATCATCGCAGAATGCTTGGCAATGGGAATGTCAGTTTTGATTATTGACTTACCCAATGATGATGGAACGGGGACATTTGGAGATTTCACCCCATACCACAATGGGTTTTACTTTAATATTGCCAAAGAATCAAATAATCTTGTCCAGCCAATAGATTTGTCAGCAATTCCAGAGTGGGATGTAGAGGGGAGAGAAGAAAGACTGAAATTTCATCGAAATGATGTGAACCTAATAGTTTTGCAGTTGGTGTTAGGGTCACAAAAATTTGATGGCTTTTTGGCACAAACCATCGAGTCTTTGATTCCTCTGGGTGTCAAAGCTTTTTATGATAATCCAGATATACATAGAAGATTTGAATTAGCGCGTGTAGCTGGAATTGGAACACAAGAGTGGGATAACACTCCGACTTTGGTGGATATGGAGGAGTTCTTCTCGACGGAACATATTAATTTGGGTTATGAAGATGAGAATGTTGAGAAAGCACTGAACTACATTCGTTTGCGCCTCAAGTACTGGAGAGCCAGTTCTATCGGCAATGCGATTTGTAAACCATCAAGTTTCCAAACAAATGCGAAGTTAATTACTTTTGCACTAACCAACCTGCAATCAGATAAAGATGCAGAAGTATTTGGGATGAGTGCATATATGGCGGCTTCTCGGCAATCACTATCTTCACCCAATAGTGTGTTTTTCATGGATGAAGCCAGTGTCTTACTGAGGTTTTCTGCATTGTCCCGTTTAGTGGGTAGAAAATGTGCAACGGCTCGGAAATCTGGTAGCCGAATAATTCTTGCGGCCCAAGATGTAATTTCCATTGCCAAATCTGAGGCGGGAGAACAGATTCTACAAAATATGCCCATAAGGTTGATTGGGCGGTTGGTTTCCGGGGCGGCGAAAAGCTTTACTGATATCCTTTCGATTCCTCACTCAATTATTGAGAAGAATGAGCTATTTCGGCCTAATCTTCAGCAAATGTACACAACATGGTTGCTGGATTACAACCGCACGTACATTCGTTGTCGTTATTATCCCTCCTACGTCATGCTGGCGCTAGTTGCCAACAGCAGAGAGGAACAGGCAACGCGCAATCGCTTTCAAGCTAAATATCCAAACAAGTTTGAATGGGTGTCAGAGTTTTCTAAGTATTATGTGGAGTGCATCAAACAGGGACAGTCATTATGAAAAGTCTAATTGCTTTTGCAATTCAACAAAAAATTCTTTTGGCAATTTTAGGTATAGGAGTCGCCAGCTTAAGTTTTCAGATGTGGA
Source organism: Nostoc sp. C052 (assembly GCF_013393905.1). GTDB lineage: Bacteria > Cyanobacteriota > Cyanobacteriia > Cyanobacteriales > Nostocaceae > Nostoc. Next base: position 230,174 of record NZ_CP040276.1, on the reverse strand, counting down.
AGTATCAAGATGAGCAATATCAAAAAGTATTGGTTAATCAAAAAGTCCTTTGTGAAAAATCTTTAAAAGATGCTGATGATTTGATTTTCAAAAGTCGAACTCTTTATTCAGCTTTCAATTCAGGAAATGCTCGTAATGCTATTCTTAGAGATAAAATTCAGCAGCCAGGGATTAACACTCAGTTGCAAAAAAAATCTTATGTATTGATTAGAACTAAAAAGCGTCCATTGATTCCAAATAATACTCCACATTATAAAAGTATTTACTTTGAAAGTTATTCCAAACCACCAGGAGGAGAAACAAATGTTGATGCAATTGTGACAGCCGAGCCTTTGAACAATTTTGAAGCTCTTGTTACTAGTCCCTGCTCACCGAAACCTTTTGCTGTATCTTTCGAGGATCTATATGAAATCACACAAAAGAATGACTTTACGCCCGGTGGTAATTTATCTTGGCGTTAGTTCTCTCTTAACTGCGACGATATTGATTGGCGATAGTTGTAATCAAGCTTGGGGATTAGAATTACCATTTTTGACTCAATTTCAGCAAGTTTATACGAGCCTAAAAAGCCGAATATCAAGCTATGAAACTGAGTTGAACCAAGCTTTAGGGCAAAGCTATGGAGAAATAAATGCTGAAATAACTCGACAATTAAATCAGGCGGTTGATTCTACAATTGGGTCTTTGGGAATTCCAGACCCCCTAGAATCAGGTGAAAAAATCAAAGAAGTTATTCGCTCACAAAATCCAGATATAACTCAGCCCAATTCTAATACTCAAGCTGAGAATGCGGAGTTGTCATGGCATCGTCAATATACTCTAGGTCAATCTCAATCGACTTTAGGAGTTGATGGACAAAGAGTACAAGCACAAGAGGCTGATTTAACTAATAATGCCTTAAGTACTTCTTCAACTAACGCTGACAACGCACAGTCAGACATCGTAACTCAAGATATTCTCAAAAAAATGGCAATTCAAAATCTACAGAATGTTGTCATTTCCAAGGCAATACATGGAGAAACTCAAAAACAAACACGAGCCTTGGCAGCAGCTAATGTAAATTTGGTTGACATCTCGAAAAATATTTCGTCACAATCCCGCAAAGAAGATGCACAAAGTAGAGGAGTGGCCATGCAATTGTTAGAAGCTGGTGCTTATAACGATGCTTTTTGGGAGAGACAGTGAAAAAGCAGAGGAGCAGAGGAGCAGGGGAGCAGAGGAGAAAAACCACGCCACTTGCGGTTGTTGCTCTCAACAAAGGAAGCGAGGGAGCAAGGGAGCTATACCCGCATTTCTCACAAGTTTGAAATGCAGAGGGGCAGAGGGGCGGAGGGGCGGAGGGGATTGAACTTGGCACATTGAACTCTCCTCTGCTCCTCTGCTCCTCTGCTCCCCTGCTCCCCTGCACAAGCACAGGCTTTGAGCATTGGTGAGAAATCCAGGCATAGCGCCACTTGCAGGCGTTAGCGCGTAGCGGGACGTACCCCTACGGGGATCTTGCTACGCGGTAGCGTCTCTAAGAGTTGTACGGCTTTGAACCTTATCTTTTTCGTAAAAAAGGAAAGGGAACCACATATTTAAATATATTTTCCAAAGGAGTTTAATAATGTATGTTTATCTAACTAATTTAATTCCTTTTATTATTGCTCAAACGACTGTTAATCAGACAGATAAAAACCTGCCAACTGATGCGGAAACTATTGTACAAGGTGCAATAAACGGTTCGGAGATTTTTGTTTCGGCATTTGATAATGACTGGAAACTATTTGCGAGTGGTCAAAACCCTGTTTATATCGCTATTGTTAATGTCTCGATGCTGGCGGCAGTAGTTTTAGTAAGTTTTTGGTCGTTGCAATGGTACGAGCAAATAATGTCAGAGGGCTTTTCGAGTGGAGTTGTCAAAGAAATGGCTTTTCCAATGATAGTAATTCTGATGCTCAACAATAATGGAGCAATGCTAGCTACAACTTCCCTAGCATTAAGAAATGTTTCAAATAAATTAAACTCTAGTGTCTTGACTGTTACGAGAAATGGTATAACCCTCAAGGAAGCGATTCGGAGTGTAAATACAGATCAAACTTTTATTCTCGCTGCGAAGACGGCAATGGCAGAATGTGAAAAACTGGCTGATGTCGAAATAGATAAAAATGGAAATCAAATTACTCCTAAGAAAGATTGTAAAAATAAGGTAGCTCAAGAAATTGACACTCAAGCATCAGAGTATAAACAAAAGAAAAGGATTCAAGGGCAAAATAATTGGAATCCTTTAGATGTAGCTGGAGGAGCAGTTAACACAATTGTTCAGGGACTATCCTATATAATTTTTAGCGGTCTATCAGCAGCTTTTCAGTTTCTCGTTCAGTTTTCTTTCCTGTTAACAGCTTATGTAGCACCGATATTCTTAGTATTATCTATGCTACCGATAGGAGCCAAGCCGATTTTTGCTTGGCTTTCGGGGTGGTTAGCACTAACATTAATCCTCATATCTTACTCAATTATTGTTGGTGTAGCTGCTAGTTCTATAGTTAATTCTCCATCAAACAATCCACTACTTCTACAGTTGATAGAGGCAATATTTTCACCAATACTTGCAGTAGCGATTGGAACAGGTGGAGGAATGGCTCTGTTTTCTGGCTTTACCAGTGCAGCCAAGTTTGTAGTGATGCCAAGAAGAGATTAAAACAAGTCGCAGGTCGCAAGTCGCAAGTCGCAAGTCGCAAGTAAGTTTTGTGTTAGCGAAGCGGTAGCGAGTCTGCGATAGCGCAGCGTTAGCGAGTACTCGAGCGTCGCGTCCGGGGATTTAAACCCCGACTGAAATGGATGCTACCCCGGATTTCTCACTACATCTCTCAAAACCTTGTGCAGGGGAGCAGGGGAGCAGGGGAGAGATTTGTACAAGTTCTTCTTTCCCCTCTGCCCCGAATGGCACTAAGAAAAGGGAAAATCGTTGAGGCAGCTCTTGTGCAGAGGAGCGGAGGAGCAGGGGAGAAAGAAGAAATTTTAGGCATTGCGTTCAGATATTTAGAAATTCCCCTCTGCCCCCTTGCTCCCCTGCTCCTCTGCAATCCCTATGCCGCTTACCTTTCAGCTTAACAAGCGTGCCATTCCCCTCTGCCCCTCTGCATTTCAAGCTTGTGAGAAATGGGTGCTACATCTAGATTGCAGGTTCTGAAATCCTTTAATTTACGATAATGTTTGAGAAGTAGGAAAATGGGATGCAATTATTAGAGAAAAAAGAAATAAACTTCACTCCCATATTTTTGATGGGGAATGCGGTTTTAGTTATTGTTCTACTTTTAATTCAAATAATTAATTTTGCTAGGATCGGGAAAGTTGCAAATGAGAAAACACCGACTCTAGTTGAACTAAATGATGGGTCAAGCATTAGAGTGTCCCCCATTGGCAATGACGAACGCTCACCACAAGCGATTACCTATTTTGTGGGACAGACAATGACGGGGCTATTAAGCTGGACTGGTTTACCAAAGTCTGATGACTCCAACTCCGACCCAACCAAAAAAGCGGTACTAGATGCTGGGGTGCAGGTAGGGGATAAGAAAATCACAACGAATGTATGGGTTACAGGATTTGCATTATCTGAAGATTTTCGAGGTAATTTTTTAGAGGAATTAGGCAATCTGACACCAGTTGACGTTTTCAACGGCACAACGCAATCAGTTCTAGCTGTACGGTATTTCTCTGAACCCCAGAAACTGACACCAGGTCACTGGTCAATTGATATGGTAGCCAACCTCATAGTCTTTCAGGGTAGTAATCAGGTAGGGAAAGCGATCGCATTTAATAAAACTGTATTTGTCAGAGCAATTGATACACCAAGTCCTCCGTCTAACTCATCCAACATTCAACGAACTGCATACAGCGTTCGCAAAGCCGGATTAGAGGTTTATAAGATCCAAGACTTAGAAATCGGGAAGTAATCAAATGGCAGTCACAGATGTACTACTTAGTGAAGAAAATGACGTAATAGATGCGTTAGACGAATCAGTTTTGGCAACTCCCAAAGTCCCCCAGGATAAAAAAAGTTTTGCGGCGATGAATGGCGTAACTTTTGAAATTGAGTTCTCAGATCGAGAAGAAGTAAATGAACCTCAAACGCAGCCACAACCAGAAGAACTTGTAACCACTCAGGTTATTTCTCAACATCCCTTACTCAAAGCTGGAGTAATCGGGAGTGTAATTTTTCTGCTGATTGCAGTGGCAGGTGGGATGATTAATACTTCAATGGATGCTTTAAGCAATTCCACCACAGTCAAACCGGAAGCGATAAAGCAAGGGGTATCTGGCAAGGCTCAAGATTTAGAATCACAATCAGAAAATCCTGGCAAGATTAAGACGGCACTAGCGATTACTTCCCAAAAACCAGAATTAGAAAGTCTTCGTAATACTTCAAGAAGCAAAGCCCTAGTTAAGGAAGAAAACACCGTTGTAAAAAGTAGTCCTGTAACTGCATCAACTGGTTCTCCACCAATAGTTTCACCACCAAGCCAACGACAGTACGCCTCTATTAGTCCATCTCCACCAATAGTTATTCCTCCGAATCCTACTAGATATAGAGAACCTCTAGCAACAAAGTCTTTCTCCACTCTTTTGCCTAGACCGCGACCTCAATCTATAGCTTTGGTTTCATCATCAAGCAATAAACCAAATCTAGATCCAATGGAACAATGGTTGGCTGTTTCTAATGTTGGTAGTTTCAGCGCTAATAGTACTGATATTACGGCTAATCAACCAATTATTATGCAAGGGATATCCGGTGGTACTGGTACACCTAAATCAGTCACAAAAAGTGCAGTTAATGTAAATGAACAAACTTTAATTAATGAGTCAGGAAACATTGATTATAATGCTAAACGTGTGATAGTAGGAACTCGGACACAGGGAAAAATAGAAACCCCAATTGCGATAAGTGCTGTTAATGCAAATCAAGTTCAAAAATATCTCATCAGACTAACCTCACCATTAAAAGCATCAGATGGCAGTGAGGTTTTACCCATAGATTCTTATTTGGTAGTTGCCCCTGCCTCAAATAGTGGTGAATATATTCAAATGTCTGCCATTACAGCTTTAATTAATGTTGATGGTCAGACCTTAGAAAAGACTATACCAGAAAATTCCATTATTATTCTCAATAAAAATGGAGAAGCTCTCAGGGGAGAATCACATCAAGGTAGTAGTTTGGGTAACAACTTCATGACAGCAGTAATCGCGGGGGTATCGAAAGCTGCTGAAGTAGAAAATAATCCCAATAGCCAAACTACTATCAGTTCATCTGGATTTTCGACTAGTACTGTGAGTAATGACAAGAAAAATTTATTAGCTGGGTTCGCTCAAGGAAGTTTTAGTCAAGTACTGCAATCAATCCAGTCATCGAATACTCAACAAATACAATCTTTGCAGTCCAATAGCAAAGTATTTGTAGTGCCAGCCCAGACAACTGTTCAAATATTCGTAAATCAAACGATTTCTCTATGAAAAGTAGCTTGCACTTACCTATTTTATTGAGTAAAAGTATATTAATTACCGAAGAAAGGCAGAGGGCAGAAGGCAGAGGGCAGAAGGAAGAAAATATAAATTTTGCCCTGTGCCTTCATGGTTTAAAGCCCCTAAATTTATTTATGGGGTTTGCCTTCTGCCTTCTGCCTCCTGCCTTCTGCCTTCTCAATTTATTAGTTCTGAGTCCGATTCAAGTTTTAGCTGGGAGTGGAGCTAGAACAGTTTATCAAAAAGAAGCCCAAGGGATTAATTCGGCAGGAATTGAGTTGAAAGTTTGGCGGGGATATGGATTAACAATTAACTTCATTCCGACTGGTGAAACGATTAAACAAGTCTGGATTGGAGATCCGACTCGTATCTCTTTTACTTCAAATGGAAGCTTATGCCAAAAAACTGATAATTCTTTGTCAAATGATTCGACTTCTAACTGTGGTCAAGTCAATGCAACAGTTATTTTTCTGCGTCAAATCAAACCGATAAGTTTCCCCAATATGACCAATAGCATTGATGGCAGTACCCAAATTACCGTGATTACTAGTGGTTCGGATGGACAGAAACAATACCAGTTCAAATTAATTCCTGCAACAGGACAACCATCATACACCAGTCTGGTGATTAAGCCGGACGTTCTGAGACCACTGCCGATAATCAGAACTAAACCGCAAATCGTGCCAACAGTTAGAGAAAATAAAATGCCTGTGACAACTACAGCGCCACCCCAAGAAAGAGTGGCTGCTGTTACACCTGTAAAAACTACAAACTCTACAATATCCCCTGGTACTCCCCAAGCAAGAAATGATGCGAATGCTCTTGCTTACGGGTTAGCAGTTGCAAATCGTAATGGTCAAGTCAAAGTGGGTTCAACTAACTGGAACAAAGCTCAAGATGCAATTAGATTATTACGTCGAGGTCAGAGTAGAGAATCAGCTATCTCGCACTCTGGTATTCCAAAAGAAATTTTTAATAAATTAATTGAGTGGGGGCAGAGATAATGAGTCAAAAGCGTGATTTTTAGAGAGATATAAAAGGGTAAAGAGTAATAGTTAATTACAAGGTAATTTAGATGAAATTCCCCAAATATTTGTTAATAGCTACAGCTTTAATTCCATTGACCTTATCTGCCCCATCGAGGGCAGATACTCCTACCATCACCTATTCACAAGGGAAATATCAAGCCCAAGCTCCTAATTGGTCACGCATAACTTGGGGGAATCTCCCACCTGTTCAAGAATCAGGATATCTGACCATTCCAAACAATTTAATCTCAGTGTTTGGATATGACCCGTCGCGGTCGTGGTCAGCAGGACAGAAAGTAGATTCTCTTGTGATGCTGGGCGATGCAGATGATGCCTTCAAAATGTCTGATTTCAGCCTAGAATCTATTAATGCAATTGCCCCAAGCAGTAATCAACTCACATTAAAAGATTTTGGACTAATGCAATGGCAAACGCCAAAAACATTAGTTAAGGCAATACCTAGTTTAGGCAATCTGACTTTAAAGCAAGTTCCCCCATTAGCGGCTTTGTTTTCTCAAAATGGGGGAGTTAGCAATGGTAGAATTTCCCAAGTTGTAAGCTCAAATCCCCAAATTGCAAATCTACCTTTGGGTAAGCTTGACTTAAGCAAGTATTCGATTGATTCAATTCCTGAACTGACGAAAACTCAATTGGGGCAGTTCCAATCATGGCAGCAAAGTTACATCAATCAAGTTCCTGGTCTGAACCAAATACCCTTCGATAAGATGCCCCAGCCGATAAACTCTGGTGTTGGTGTTGTGGGTGTTGCTTCCGTCGTACTTGGTACATCCGAAAAAGGTGATGCAAAAGTTGGAAATAATTATTTTATCTCTGGGAGTGTTGTCAGGGGCGACCAAACTTTACCAATAGCTTGTTATCCAGGTCAAGAATGTTCTTACATGGAGCTAGGTGATTTTGCTGGCTCTAGTGGTGGGCTATATGGAAAGCGCTGGGTATCTGGTTCATCACAGCAGGTTAAAGGTGGTTACGGCTTTCTTGCTGCTGTCAACGGTGGTTTTGAGCCAACAGGAAGGCTGGTATATGGTAGTGGATTCAAGGTAGCACTGACCGGAGTCAATGAATCAACAGGAACCGCAGACTTTGGTTTGTTCTTCAGAATTTGTGCGCGTCCCCCTTTCATGGACAAGACTTGCACCCCATACTTTATTGGCCCCATCCCTTGGATATCCACTCACGAGAATGATTTAGTAATTGTAGGCAATGGTAGATGACAAGAACTACTTCTCAATCCGTTAACCCAAATCAATTACTGCCACCAGGGATTGAATCGGTGTTGATTTCGCCAGGCGGAGTAGGATTACTCGCCTGTGGTGCAGTGATTGTGGTAGCCAAATATATTGATGCTAAAGTCGGAACGTCTAAACTAGCCACGGCAAGATGGGGGGGAACGAGAGAGAAAACAGCAGCCCGAAAACTAGCGTGTAAACAAATCAATAGCCGCAAACATAACCAAGTATCTTTATATGTTGGCACTCCCAAGAATACAAAAACTGAAATTGTCAATGGCATAAGAAAAACCCAAATTCCTCTTGATGCCAAAACCCTTTACTTCCCAGAAGCGCAACGGGGAATTTTAGTTTGTGGTGGGCCAGGGAGCGGAAAGTCATTTTCAATGATTAATCCGATGATTCGTTCGGCAATAGATCAGGGATTCCCCTTGGTACTTTATGATTTTAAGTACAGTGAGCAAGAATCAGCTACATCTACATCTAAGGGACAAGCCCCAATACTGGCAGGATATGCTGCTTTGCGAGGTTATGAAGTTACTGTATTAGCTCCAGGTTTTGCGGAATCTGCGGTTGCCAACCCCATAGACTTTCTTCGTAATAATGAAGACTCGGAAATGGCGCGACAGTTGGCGATTACACTCAATCGTAACTTTCAACTTGGAGAAAAGAATTCTGGAAATAACTTCTTTACCAATGCTGGAGATCAGTTGGTGCAAGCTGTTTTCATGCTGGCAAAAGGAACGGAGTACCCAGATATCATGATGTGCCAAGCAATCCTGGGGTTGCCAAAGTTAGTTAAGCGCATTGAGCAAGCTGCCGAACTAAACTTCATGGTTAGAGAAGCTTTCGCACAGTTTGTATCTGTTGCGGGTTCCCCAGAAACAGCAGCTAGTATTGTGGGTACAGCTAGCGGATTGTTCAGCCGCTTCATGGTTAAGTCGGCATTAGCAGCGTTCTGTGGAAAAACCAATATTCCTTTGGATTTGAAGGGGCGGCAGATGGTGGTATTCGGGATGAATAAAGAAAAGCGTGATGTAATTGCGCCTTTGCTAGTCTCGATTCTGCATCTATTAGTTAGCCGGAATGTAGCTAACAAACGTACTTGTCCTTTGGTATTAGGGATTGACGAGTTGCCTACTCTTTATTTACCAGCACTGGTTGATTGGCTCAATCAGAATCGGGAAGATGGATTGGTATCAATACTGGGATTACAAAATCTCTCAATGCTGATTGAATCCTATGGTGAAAACACAACTAATGCAATATTTGGTGGTTGTGCGACCAAAGCATTCTTTAACCCCCAAGATGATGTCGCCGCCGAACGATTTAGTAAGTTTTTGGGTGAGGAAGAAATTAAATACAAGCAACGTTCTCGCTCATCATCCGGCAAGGGTGGTGCAAGCATTTCTAATTCAGACCAAAACAGTACTCGCAAGTTATTTGATGTCAATCAATTTAACACCTTACCATCGGGAAAAGCAGTAATTATTAGTCCTGGTTTTCGTTCTCGTGGTCAAATAAGTTTGCCAATATTGCAATCAATTAAAATTCCTCAACATGAAATCCAATCGGAAGCTGACAGTGTGAAAGCTTGGTACGAGTTTCAAAAGTTCTTATCTAAAAAGTCTACTCTCTTAACTCCAGCAGATGAAGAAATGAAAATTCGCCGAGCAGAGGCATTAAAATTGTTGCCTTTGATAGAAACTCAAGAGCAGCTATCAGAATATGCAAGTCTGATTTAGGCAAGAAAAAGGGAACAGGGAACAGGGAACAGGGAATAGAAAAAATTAGTAATAAATGAAGGGTTTATATGTCAGAAATTAATGATTTTAAAGACTTAAAGATTTGGCAAAAAGGGATAGATATAGCTGAGAAATGCTATTTTTTGACCAAACTCTTTCCTAAAGATGAGTTGTATGGAATGGTACAACAAATCAGAAGGTCTGCGGCATCTATTCCAGCTAACATAGCAGAAGGCTATGGAAGAAGATCAACGGCTGAGTATATAAGATTTCTTAACATTGCCCAAGGTTCACTTAACGAATTAGAAACACATATTATTTTATCTCAGAGAGTAGGATTATGTAGCCAAACTGACATAGAATCAATTATCTTTTTACTACGAGAAGAGAGCCGGATGATTATTGCTCTTATTAAAAAGCTACAACAATAAATTCTGTTCCCTGTTCCCTGTTCCCTGTTCCCTGTTCCCTGTTCCCTGTTCTCTGGATAAAATTCATGTCACCAAGTAAGTTTTACCCGTTCTCTGATTATGATAGAAAACAAATTGCTAAACTCCCTCTTGATATAGCAGCCCTAGCAGATAAATATCCGAGCGAGATTTTAAACACTGCTGATAGTTGGGATAACTTACCTTTTGATGCGAACTATCTTCCTGAGTGTCTTGAAGTCTATAGTGGCGATGCAGATGAGGCCAATATTTTTGTGTTAAATGGTGTTTTGAAAGATTATGTCCCGTCTCATGCTGAAAAAAATACATCATCGATAACAGTGATGATTGATGGAGAATTTGCTTACATTGAAGTTGAAGGGAGACAGGTTCTTAATAAACTTGGTGGCATAGTTTTGCCAGAAGTAGCGATTAATCCTGAACTGTTAATTCAGTCAATTCTCAAAGGCGAAAAGAATGATTGACGATGGTGAAGCGAAAGAAATTAAGCGAGATTATCTAGATATTTTAGAATCTCTCCTCAAACTCATTCATGCGAAAGCTAAAGAAAAAGGATTAGATCCCAGCAAGGATGTTCATATTTACTCTAGCTCTAGCAAAGTTTATCAAGGAACATTGGGAGAATCCCCCTCTAAAAACTTATTAACACCAACGATAGTAGAGAACTTAAAAAAAGCTCTGTTTGACCCGAAAAATTCTCAAGGGACAATTTCTATTAAAATTGGTAATGAAAAAGTATTCCATATTAAAAATGGAGAAGTACTGACTGACAAATTAGGTTTAGCTCCGGCATCACAGAAAAATAAAGTTGTAAGTAATGAGCGAATCTACAGTGTAGAAGCTTTGGGAAAACAAGTGCAAGTATTGCAGAAAAAACTAAGCGAACAACAAAAACTTGTAGATAGTATCAAATCAGAACAGCTTTCACCCGAATCTTTATCACAACTAGCTGCTCAAGTTGCCGAAATGAGTAAATCCTTGGAGAAGCAGCAACAGTTGATTGAAAACACCCAAAAAGCATTGTCACAGGTAAATGAACGGTTTTTACCACAAGTTCAAAATACGGTTCTTCAAAATTGGGTGGGTACGGTTGAGAACAAGGTAAAACAAACTGCCAAGAATGTTTTTGAGCGCCTTTTAGATGTGCTGACACCCGAAGTAACGAAGCTCAGAAAGGAAATTACTTCACTTAAATCTCAAATTAATGAACAAATTACTAGCTTCAAGGATGAAGTTAAATATCAGACTGACAGTGTAATAAATGAACTCAATCAACAAGTTGGTAACTTAACTCAAGAGATACGTACACAGGTAGATAGTGTTAAAAACACGGTTGATCAAAGCCTTATGGGTGTCAAGTCAGCTATTGACAATACTCGAACTGAACTACGGGCTGCTGTTGAGGATATTAAAGGTCAAGCAATTGAACAGAGTGTCAAAGCAATGCTGAATATCTTGGGCAAAGATAACCCTGATGGTTCCAAGAGTTTTAAAAGTACAAATTTTGATTTTGAACGCCTTGGCGATAATGTAATCGTTCGTGCCAAAAACGGCGAGGCTGTTCTCACTGATGGAGTTTTATCACCTAACGTAAGTGACCAACAGTTACAGGCACTTGACAAGGTTCAATCTGTTATTGATATGCATCATCAAATTCAGCAGGATTCTCAACAAGAATCACAATTTAGAAGTATGCACAGATAAAGCAGAGGGGCAGGGGAGCAGGGGAGCAGAGATGAGATATTGTACAATTTCTTTCCCCTCCGCTCCTCTGCTCCTCTGCCCCCTATCTCAAGAGCCTCCCTGTTCCATGATCAAAGGGGAGCGTAAAAATGATACTAATCCTAATCATTGGTTTGTTGTTTGCACTGGGTGGAATAATTTTTCTAGCTTGGCTGTTTGTATTATTTCCACCTTCAATGCCAAAGTCAAAGTATCGCTGGCAAAGTTTTAAGCAATCGCCATTACTACCTAAGAGTACAAAATCGTCTGATATTTCATCTCAAAATTTTGTACGACAAAGCCCAGCACCAACCCAAAAGTCTTTCTTAGCTAAAAACTTTAAGAAGCCTGTACGACAAAGCTCAGTACCAACGCAAAAGGCTTTCTTAGCTAAAAACTTTAAGAAGCCTGTACGACAAAGCTCAGTACCAACGCAAAAGGCTTTCTTAGCTAAAAACTTTAAGAAGCCTGTACGACAAAGCTCAGTACCAACGCAAAAGGCTTTCTTAGCTAAAAATTTTAAGAAGCAATTACTACCAAGTCCAGCGCGAACACCAAGGGTTAGATTACCTAAAAATCTTAAGAAACACTTGAATAATACAGCACTTCCGGCAGCTATGAGGTACATCCTAAAGGCTGAAAGCGATGATAGGAGAGAGACAAGGAGAAAACTATATTGCATAATAGCCGGAAGCGCTGTATTGAGTACGCTAGTCAAGTATTACTTGAGCTTCGTAGCATAACTCAATTAGCCAAATTGCCAGTAGTAATTGCCACACTACGCAGGATATCACCTTACGTTTTTGAAGAATTAGTACTCACTTGCTGCTTTGAACAGGGCTGGCAAATCCAACGCAACTTTCGGTACACCGGTGACGGCGGGATAGATGGTCGCGTGTTGATTTTGGGAAAGCTCTATGTAATCCAGGTTAAACGTTACGCTGATTACATTAGCCCAGAACACATCAAAGATTTCCTGTCCTGTATTGAAAGTGAAAGAGCTAGTGGTGGATTCTTCGTGCATACTGGCATAACTGGACAGTTATCAAAACAGTTGATCCGTGACTCTGATGAAATCATCTTAGTGAGCGGTCAGAAACTGGTAAACTTTGTTTTAGGTAAGCAGTTGAAGATAATAGGGATAACAATACCAGTTAAATCAGTGAATAGTGAATAGTGAATAGTGAAGAAATAACCCATCAATGAATTGATGGAAATATCTGATAATTGACAACTGATAACTGATAACTTAGCGTCGAAATCGGAGATGTTCACCGTTGTCATCTGGCGATGGCGAATTAATTCTCAATCTTTCCATAATCGATGGTTTGTCATCTCTAATCAGCTGCCTAACGATATTCATTTTCTGCTCAAAACTCAAAGCTTTGGCATCAGTTGTAACACTCGTGAATAACTCGCTGACTTTTTTTCCTGTTACCTTTTCACCTTTAACATACTTACCTACTTCCATAACTACCTCTGCCAGTTGTTCACGAGCTAAACCTTGAATCATCTTTTTGAGGTGCAATTTAACTGACTCTTTTGATAATTCAGTTTCTACTTCTATATTTGTTGTGAGCCTTAAAGAGAGGGGCTGAACATTTTCTTCTTCATGATTTTGATGATGTTCCAAGTTTTCAATCAATTCAAGCACTTTTTGTAAGGCAGTAGTAAATTCGGTAAGAGTTTGAGATTGACTCATCCCTAGCAATTCTTTCAGTTTTGAGAGCGCTGATACAGTCTCATAACTTGCAACAGTTTCTTGAGCAACGTAGTCAGAAATAGCGTTAAGAGCTAAGTGTTGTGAAGTTCGAGTTTTTTGGGTAAAATACCCTACTAATTCATTGTCCAGTAGTTGCTGAAACTGGTTGAATGTGGTTTCTCCTCCTTTTAGTTGCTGGCTGAATTGCGAGAGTTGTTTTATTAGTTGTGGTAACGTTTCAGTAATGATGGACTCAACTAATAACTGTTCTATACTTTGAGCAATTGATAATATAGTTCTTTGTGAAGATAATTGTTGTTCAGTTTGACTAATAGCTATTTCTAAGCCGTGGAATCTAGTTTTACCTCCTTTTAGCTGCTGGTGATATTGAGATATTTGCTTTATTAGTTGCGGTAAAGTTTCGGTGAAGGCAGACTCAACAACCGAGTCTTCGATATTTTCAAGAATTGGATCTATAATTCTTTGTGATGAAAGTCGTTGTTCAATTTGAGTAATAGCTGTTTCTAAGTTTTCAAACTTAGTTCTTGTTCCCTTTAGCTGTTGGCAAGTTTGAGAGAATTGTTTTATTAATTGTGGTAAAGTTCCAGTGAGGGCAGAGGAGACAGCAGAGTATTCGATATCTTCAACAATTGATAAGATAGTTCTTTGTGATGAAAGTTGTTGTTCAATTTGAGTAATAGCTGCTTCTAAGCCGTGGAATCTGGTTTTTCCTCCTTTTAGCTGCTGATGATATTGAGAGAATTGTTTTATTAGTTGCGGTAAAGTTTCAGTAAGGGTAGACTCAACAACCGAGTCTTCGATATTTTCAAGAATTGGATCTATAATTCTTTGTAATGAAAGTCGTTGTTCAATTTGAGTAATAGCTGCTTCTAAGCCGTGGAATCTGGTTTTTCCTCCTTTTAGCTGCTGATGATATTGAGAGAATTGTTTTATTAGTTGCGGTAAAGTTTCAGTGAGGGTAGACTCAACAATCGAGTCTTCGATATTTTCAAGAATTGGATCTATAATTCTTTGTGATGAAAGTCGTTGTTCAATTTGAGTAATAGCTGCTTCTAAGCCGTGGAATCTGGTTTTTCCTCCTTTTAGCTGCTGATGATATTGAGAGAATTGTTTTATTAGTTGCGGTAAAGTTTCAGTGAGGGCAGATTCAACAGCCGAGTATTCGATATTTTCAATAATTGATAAAACAGTTTTTTGTGAATCAAGCCGTTGTTGAAATTGAGTAATAGCTACTCCTAAGCCATCAAAGGTGGTTCTTCCCTTATGAGAAAGGCAAGTTTGAGAGAGTTGTTTTATTAGTTGTGGTAACGTTTCAGTAATAATAGATTCAACTAATGACTGTTCTATATTTTGAGCAATTACGTCTACAGCCCTTTGTGAAAAAAGATATTGTATTTCATGCTCAATTCTTGTAGATATTTTATCAAATGCGGGTTTCAGAGCTTTTTGCTGTTGGCAAGTTTTAGAAAGTTGTTCTATTAGCCGTGGTAAAGTTTCAGCTAGGGCAGACTCAACTAATGACTGTTCTATGTTTTCAACAACTGATAAGACAGTTTTCTTTGTTGAAAGGTGCTGCTCAAATTGAGAAATTGCTGTTTCCAGGTCGTCGAATTTAGTTATTCTTCCTGAGATATGCTGGTGATGTTGAGAGAGTTGGTCTATTAGTTGTGGTAACGTTTCACTTAAAGCAGACTCTACAGCCAACTGTTCAATATCCTCAGCAATTATATCGATAGTTTTTTGTAAATCAAGGCGTTGTGATAATGGCTCAATTGCTGTAAATATTTTGTCGAATGTGGCAATACCTTTTTTTAGCTGCTGTCTTAAAGGAGAAAATTGTTTTATTAGTTGCGGTAATATTTCAGTAAGGGCAGAGGAGACAGCCGAGTATTCAACATTTTGAGTAATTGCGTCTATAACTCTTTGTGATGAAAGTCGTTGCTCAATTTGAGTAATGACTGCTTCTAAATCGTCAAATCTACTTCTGACTCCTTTTTGCTGCTGTCTCAAGGGAGAGAGTTGTTTTATTAACAGTGGTAAAGCAATACTTAGCGTAGATTCAACTAATGACTGCTCAATATTTTCAGCTATTGCCCAAACAGTTTTTTGTGAACTTGAAAGTTCTGACTGTTGAGCAATAGCTGTTCTATGAGCTAATTGCTGACTGCCTTGAGAGAGTTGCTCTAGCGGTCTGCCAAGGAAACTTTGCATGGTGGTTAGCAGAGGGGCAGAGGGGCAGAGGGGCAGAGGGGAAAGAACTTGTATAAGCCTCTCCTCTGCTCCTCTGCTCCCCTGCTCCTCTGCCGACCTCCACCCAGCAATTTTGGGTTGGCGAACTACTAGCAATTGTGGCAACAAAGTTATTAGCGTGGACTCAACTACTGACTGTTCAATAAAGTCAGAGATTAGATCCACTGTTCTTTTTGATGAAATTTGTTGCTCAATTGAAGCAATCACTGCTCCAAAGTCATCTAATATGGTTCTGGCTCCTAAGAAGTGCTGCTGATACCCGTACAGTTGTTCTGTTAATTGTGGTAATGTTTCAACCAAGGCATCATCAACCACTGACTGTTGAATATTCTCAGTAATTGCGTTTAGGAGTTGTTCGGTAGTTGGTCGTTCGGCGTTTCCATTTTGTTCAAAACTGACATCACTTGCTGCGCCGTCAATAATTGCTGAATCTTCTGGGTTAACTTGTCTTGAGAAGTTCGCTGCTCGTTGACCTCGAAGCCGACCATCTGTAGAGCTTGGGTTAATTCTTGCACTAATGGCTCCAAGTTGCTCGATTTCTTGGCATTCAGTGTCTCGGCTAACTGCTGTAAGAACTCGCTCAACCTCTGTTGCTGGGCTACCTCTAAGCTCTGAATTTTCTCGGTGAGTTGAGAGTTTTTGATTTCTAACTGCTCGAAATTCTTGTTCAGTTTCCCGTGAGAGGTTAATAATTCCTCTATCTTCTCGGTTAAGAACTGTATCTGGGTTGGGTTGTTGTTGGTTGTCATGGGTTTGTCCTATTGGTTGATTTGGTGAGGTTTGTTGTAAAGAACTTTCTTTAAGCTGAAGTTTGGGTGGTTCTATTGCAGCAACTTTTGAGTGTTGATTGTGCTGTTGCCAGTCCCTTAACTTCATTGCTTGATGGCTCAATTTTTCGTAAGCCAGTGGCCCACTTGCGACTATGAAATCGTCAACACCTTTAGAAGGGCCTGGCAAGCTGACGACCTTGACCCTAGCTCCAGCTTTTTGTAATAATCTTCCAGTTACGGAAATATCTCGCTCAATATTGAGCTTCGTTTCCGGCTTGGTTTCGTAGTCAAAGCAGAATTTGATTTCTCGAGAAGGTGTGGCGAAAACTGCTAACTCTTCATGTAGGTAAGACTTGCCAATTTTCTTGCCAAACTCATCTTTGGGAGTTCGGTATCCCGCCGAAATCCCAGGTAGCCCAATGGCAGCATGACCCTGACTCAACAGACTAGCTGCTTTTTTAGCTCCTTCTGCGATCGCACACGGGATGTTGTGCTTCCAAACACAGTACCAAAATCCTGATTGGCGATCGCTATCACTGGGGTTCACCTTGTGTTTGGAGTAGATGCGTTCGGCAATATCTTCAGGGATATTAAGCAAGAATATACTTAATTCAACCTTTGGGGGATGCTCATATTTAATGAATTTCCCTTCAATTATTTGCCCAGACTCATCTTTTTTGGGTCTTGGTTGATTTGGCTTGTAGCATCCCCATCGTTTAATCGGCGGTTTCTCACCTGGCTTTAAGTCAGCAAATGTTCGCGCATCAACTCCAGCATCACACCACCATCCACCAGCATCAAGATGAGAATATGCCCTTATAAAACCATCTGTTAGCCGTCCTGTATTTGTTCGATTCAGCTTTTCGCTGACCATGAGCCGTTCCCAGGCTTCATGCTCACCACCTGCATAGTTAAACTGAAGACTCTCAAAGTTCAACGCTGTAATATTGGGATGAATAGCACTTGATTCAAACTCTTGCCAGTGCTTTGGTTCAATAAAATTAGGTATTTTTTCAGTCTGATTGGGTGTCCAGAATGGTTCTGTTGGTACAGCAGTCTTTAATACTGGTTTTTCAAAAACAGGAGACTTTCTATCATCTCTATGTTTCTCTTTGAGAGTGGGTTTGGCTACAGTTTCTAAACTCGTCGTAATTAATGGGGCTGGCCGACTAACTGGTAAGGAGACTTGTTCTGTGACTGGCGGTTGAGCTTTCAGTACAGGCTCTGCTATTGCTACCTCAAGTTTTACTACTGGCTGATTAGCTCTTGGACTGACCGAGGGAGTTATCGCTTTTGATTGTGATTTTTGCTGTAGTTCCACTTTTAAGGAATTCATCAGCAATTCTAAGGCGTTATCTTTGGCTTTAGAGGAGTGGGCAAGCTCCAGTAACTCTGATTTATCTTTAGTATAAAGTTTGACGTTATGCCTAGCTCGGCTAATTGCCACATAAAAACTTTCTTGTCCAATGGTGTAATCTGCCGCAATCAACGCTAAATCAGTAGTTTTCCCTTGGCTGCTGTAGATTGTGTTGACTAACGCATAGTCTAAGTTTTGCGCCTGTTTGAGGTTGATAGTCTCAGTAATTTTGGTGTCTTTGTACTCAATTTGGGCAGAGTCTCCCTCAATCGCTGTGACTATAAACTCCTGCCCGTTACGCCGTTGTAGTTGGCGGTCATTTTTCTTCCATTGCAAGCGATCGCCAACGGCAATCTCAATTTCATCACACTGGTAAACCGCTTTGTCAAAATTGGTATCTACTTCTAAATGTGTCCCCGCAGAGGTTCTTAATGTTAGTCGGTCAAGATCCTTGCTGACAACTTCATAGATTTGACCTTTCTCTAAACCCCGGCGCTTATAGTTGCGCGTCGGCATCACCATATCACCCAGTTCAAAGTTATGGGTGTAGCGCATCTGAACAAGGGTCAGATTTTTTGCTTGTAACTGGCTGATGTTTGCAGTCGCCCCTAAACTTCCTTCCTCTTTTAACTTGCCTCGAATTGCTTGGGTAAGTGCCAATTTTTCGACATTTGTGCCAGCAAGTACGAGTGTTCTTGCTCGTTGTTCTTTCGCTAATGCTATATAGTCAGCAGCAATTGTCTCTAACTTCGTATCAGGTGGTACCTCTAAAATACTCCCAATTGTCTCTAACTGCTTAAATCCCGCTTCTACTCTCCCGTCTGCTATCAGGTCTACTGCGATCTTTAACTCTGGGTTTCGCTGCCTGTTTGACTGTGTTAAGTGGGCGGTCTGAATGCCAGCTTGTTGCAGAGATTTGAACGGGTTTCCCGCTTCTACAGCTGATAATTGCTTGGTGTCCCCTACGAGTAATAGTCTTGCTCCAAGAAGTGTAGCTCTCTCTAATAGGGCATGAGCATCTTTAGCACTAAGTAAACCTGCCTCATCTACAATCCAAATCTGGTTTGCTTCTACAACTTGAGCTGGTTCTCCTACCAATAAGCTGGCTACAGTCTCAGAATGTATGCCTAGTTCCTCACTCAGTACCTTTGCTGCCATTGATGAAGGGGCAAAACCTTTGACTGTATAGCCCTGGGCGAGTGCGATCGCGTTTAATTCTTTGAGGGCAAAAGTCTTACCCGCCCCGGCTACCCCTTGCCAGGCAATGAATTGGTCTGTTGTGGTTGCAGCTAGACTAACTGCTTGCCTCTGCCCAAGGTTTAGTGAGGTTTTCTCTAACTGCCTTTCAATTACTTCCTTTGAGCAGATAGGGTTTACTTTACTTTGTCTTGACTGCATCAATTCAATCGTTGCTAGTTCTCGCTTTACTGCCGCCCATGTTGTGTATTGCCGCTGCATTCCAGGCAGAGCAATTAACTCTTGATGTTGCTTGATCAATGGCTCAATTGCAGTCACATCAGTAAAAAGTCTTTCTCTTAGAATGAATTTCTCTAAATCCTCCTGCTTGAAGGCGACATTCCTCTCACTACAATGTGCGATTGCTTCCAGCACTGCGCTTCGCGCAATCGCGTCTACCAACGCATCTTCAATAGTTCGTTGTTCGAGAGAATCTTGTACATTACTGTTTGGCTCAAGAGGCTTAACAAAACTGATGCCTAGTGCAGCAGCTTCTTCCTTCCACAGTGATTTGAGTTCATCCTCGGAAATTTTCTGCTTGCGCTGCCGAGTAGTATCCCAGATTTTTTCGCGTTCTGCCCATGAAATTGATGCACCTGCTGCCGCAATGATTTGCTGTCGCCGTTTTGAGAATGCCTCCAAGTCCTGTTCCTTGAACCCCTTGATCTCAAATTGTCCATGTTGACGCGGCTCGACTTCATACCCCAACTTGATTACTTCTGCTGCCAAATAGCTTTGATATGCCATGCCCAGGAATTTCTTATTGGCGAATATCTCACTATTGACCAAACTCATCCACTTGCCGTCAGCCTCAGTTGTGTTCATGACTAAACAGTGGGTATGCAGATGTGGGTCTAAAGACCGGCTCTCGATGTGGTCGAACTCTGCAACCACCAAGTTAGCTGTGTTTACCCTGTGACGAGAATCTCCTTGTGTGACTCTAGTTATGGCATAACGTTGTTCCATCAACGTTAATACTTTTTTTAATGCCTGATGATGCGCGGCAATTAATCTCTCATCTCCACCTACCAACGCCATTAGGCTCACACTCTTAGGCGCAGAGAATGTACAGTCTAATGCTGCCCTGCGTTCATCAGGCTTCAGTACCTTGGCATTAAGCTGCTCACGACCATTAGGCGATCGCCCCTCGATGACATTTTTAAACGCTTGCTGATTTTCAACTGCTCCTGACAATCCCAACTTCACAGCGCCTTCACCACTCCAGCGAGACTTGCCCTGGTGATAGTAGTTCTTGATGAAGTAGTTAACCGCCATCTCTGAAGAGACGTTAGCAGCTGTTAGCATCGCTCACCTCTGCTATGAGATTTACATAACTTAACTCGACGACTATTGAACAACTCCCAAAAAATATTCAAGTCATTGTTGAACGCCGACATCAAACTCGCTTTGGTTTGATGCCGAGCTAAAAAAATTTCGTGAGGCTTTGACTCAAACAAATTTTTTATTCACCAACTCTCATGCACTTAAATATAGCAAATTTCTGTCGAAAACTTTCCGCCAAATTTGGCGTACTGTGCGTCGTGTTTTGCTATTATTCATTTAGTAAAATAATAATATCATTGTAATAGCATATATTTCTGAAACGGTTGTATTGTAAGCAATTGTGCCAGAGTTACGCCAGAGTCGTGCCATTTTTTTGAGAAGAAAGCAAGTGATTCTCAATAAAAATAATTTGTTGATAAATACTATTTAAGATTTCAGAGTTATGCTAGAGTTATGCCAGAGTTGTGCCGGATTTATATGAATTTGAGGCTCTTGGTATCAAATTCCATAAATTTGCCATAATTGCGCTATTAACGAATTATGATTTCATGAAATGGTTGAGTAATTTTTGTTGAAAGTAGATGGCAGATTTAATAATCTCATTCGATCCGGGAGCATCCTTGAGTAGAGTTTTTTTTACTCTAGATTCAAGTAAGCCAGAGTTGCTTTTGATGGAACCCTACACAGCATTAATTCCGAAACAAAGCCTTTTAAGTTATGAGGAGGATGCGATTGGTATATCTTCACCAGAGAATTCAGCTTGGATTGAATACAATCAGCAATGCTGGGGTGTAGGATTAATTTGTCAGAGGTTTTTTGCAGATTTGAAGTTAGAGCAGCCAAAATTTGAGCTAGCGATTTATAAAACCTTGGCTGTTGTGGGTGCTATAGCCCAAAAGAAGTCGTTAGCCAACGGTGCAAGTATTCGTCTAGGCATCTTGTTTCCTTACGGAGAGTACTCGGATCGCAAATTATTTGAGATATCGATTACAGGCGCTCTGCTCAACTTTAAATGGAGAGGTGAAAAACGCTCTTTCAAGCTAGTGGAGTTTGTTTGCCGCCCTGAAGGATTTGGATTGCTCTCACGAGGACGTACAACTACTCATAACTTGCGTTCGCGTAAAATAGCGGTGGTGATGATTGGCTATCGCAATGCCTCTATTTTGATTATGGATAAGGGTGCGATGACAAGTGGAGTTACAGAAGATTTAGGGTTTCATAAGTTAGTATCATCAGTACAGCGTCGGGTAGCTGGACAAAAATCTCTGACTCTTGCGGCTGCGATTAGTGCTGCTGGTTCCAAAATAAATCTCAAAGCCTTATTACCTTTAGTTCGAGTCGAAGATGCTTTGCTACAAGAATTAGAAATTCAATCAATCAAATCAGCAATCAGTATTGCTCGTGAAGAATATTGGGCAGTGCTTTCAAGTTATTTGCATCGTTATATTCCATCAGATATTGATGAGATGATCTTTGCTGGTGGAACTGCCCATTATTTCAAGAGTGAATTGAATCGATTATTTCCGCGTCCTGAAAAAATTTCTTGTGATGCCTTGGAATATTTAGTACAGCAAGAATTTTTAGCTGAGAAACCTAAATCAGATTTAGACTTTCGCTTAACTGATAACTATGGTTTTTTCTCTTATCTTTGTAAAAATTCTCAACAGGTAGCAAATCATGCCTGAGCAAGTTGATTTTCGTTTTCAGTTCAGTACTTCATCTCCTTATTTGCCCCTCTTAAAATATCTGAGTCCCAAAAATAAAACTCTTGAATTTCCGAGACAAAAGATGATTATCTGGGCAATCGCTGCCTTTTGGCATCCGATAGCTTGTCGGTGGTTAGGAGGGTTCTCAGAATCAGATTTAAAATCAAAGGCAAGAATTTCAATTTACCAACTGCAACAACAAATTATTTATTTAGCTCAAACTTTTAACTTGGAGCAAGAACTGGAGAATCATCTAATGGTTGCAAACCCTACTGACAAGGTTGATACACATTTGGGTTCTTCACCTACTCATGAAGATGATGATTGTTTACTAGAAAATGCATTTAACTAGGAATAAAATTATGCCTTATACCAAAGAACTGCTACAACAAACATATTCACTCTCTGTAGAAGACGTTGATGCCACGTTGACAGCAAGTGGTTTAGCTATTGACCAGCCTTCTTACTGTGATGAAGAAATTCAGTCCCGTTTTGATGTGATCCGAGCCTTGATTCAACAGGGTAAAACCTATAAACAAGCGGCAGCACACTTCCAACGACAATCGAAAAAACGTGCTGATAAAACGGAATTTCCACCAATGAACATCCTAGAGATGTTAACTCACATCAAATCAGAGTACGGCATTGAGCTAGAACTAACTGAAGCGATTGAGATTATCAGCGCTTGTGGACTATCTCCAAATCAGAAGGAATATCGTCAGTTGGAGTGTGAGCGCTTTCTCGAAGCTTGCGACCTAATTAAGGAGCAAAATAAAACATATTTTGATGTAGCTACTCACTTTGGTATATTTCAACCCCAAGATGAGAGCCAGTTAATTGCTGAGTTTTTTGGTGAAGAAGCATCTGTTTCTGAAGAGGAATTGGTCAATTTAGTGGACAATATTACCCGAAAACGCGCTCAAAATATTCCCGGGCTAGTCAACCAAATGTATCTTAAGAATGTACTCCGCGCACTTTCGGAAAACAAACAGGATATTAAGAATTTTTATTCTGGACTAGAACAACGTATATTGGAGCGCATTGAGGGAAAGTCCCCATTGAAAACTCTAATGGCGAATCACTATCCGATGAAGGATTTTCCGCTTTCTTCGCCCACGCCGATGCTATCGCCCAACGTGTCCGAGAGTGGAACGAGTACCGATTAGAACAAGAAATTGCTAACCAGAAACGCACCATTGACATTCAGATTGAGAAAGCATCTAATGCCAAACTCTATTCAAAGCTCAAAAAGTCAAAAGAATGGATCAAAGTTCGTCAAGAACGCTTTGAAAAATTTAAAGAGTTTCTTTTTTGGCTCGGTGGTTGGATCGGTTCTGGTCGCTCAGGGATAATTACTTACTCCATTACCATTTCCGCAGTTGCTCTTGGTTCTGTGATGATTGGAATTAATACCCCCAGCACTATCCCTTGTCCTGATAATAAAAGCTACTGTTACCAATTGCGGATTGACAAAAAGCAGGTGATTCTCCCCGAACAAGCAAAGCAATTATTGATAGAGTACGAACGCTCTAAAAATAAAAAAAGGTTAAAGGGGAAAGGGATGAACAGGTCGCTTGACTTCGGGCGTTAGCGGAGCGGGACGCAGTACGGTTTTTACCTTTCCCCTTTCCCCCTTCCCCCTTCCCCCTTCTCGGTAAGCATTGAGAAATTTCTCTAATTACAATGTCTGAATCATATTATGTCCGAACTACAACAAATCAAACCTTGGGACGATTGGGATGATATCAATTTATCAACTCCAGAACGTCGCATTGAACGCTTAGAAATTCTGCTGTGCCAAAAAGTCCACAAAGGCGAGGACATATCTGAATGTCTGCAAGTTTTAGAGTACTTGAAAAATCGCACGACTCAGCAAAAGTTAGAGTCTGTTTTCTTTAGGCGAGTTCAGTCTCAAGTGACTTTCAACTCGTGGAAAATAATTGGTCAGGCTACTTTAATCTCCCTAGTCGCTATTTCTTGCTGTTTTGTCATGTATAAAATAGCTACTTCATCAATATCTAATAATTCTTCGTCAGAATTATTTCTTGGCAAACAATTATCAAAAAACACCCTACCACACAGTAAAAAACATCATAGATAAACACAGTGACAGTGCGGTATATTTATTTACTGCACTGCGATTAATGATTATGATATTCCATCAGGAATCTCTAAAATCTTTCAAGTCAACGAAGTAAAAAGGCAGTTTTTGAATATTTACTTTCATGCCAAGGTGAGGCGATCGCTTTTTTTTCACATATTTAGTTCAAATCACTGCATTTGATGGATAAAAACTTTCTTTACAGCGTAAGTCACCTACTTTAATAAGAGGTGTCCTTGTCAAAAGGCAAACTGTCTTCCGGCTCAAAGTTACGCAGGTCTTGCTCCATCTGCTGCCGACGTTGGACGTATGTTCTGCTGTTGACAATCCTCCCTTCCATCAACCATGCACCGAAGTTGATGCCTTGCTCTACGTGTGAGGCAGACATTTCATTATAATCATCAACTTCCATTTTTTTACGCCACTCAAGCTGTTCGAGGGCACTTTCACTGATGCCAATTTGACGAGCATATTCTACATATTCAGGTCTGAGAGAACCATCTGGGTTAAATTCCTTTTTTTCTTGTTCAGTGAAGAAATCGTAGGCTGTGTAGATTGGCCACGGCTCTGGATCAGTTTCGTCCAAGTGCTTCCACTCGTCGTATCTTGCTTTCAGTCTAGAGGCATAATCATCAATTGCCTCGTTACTCATTCCTACAGATAACATTTCTTGTCGAGCTTCATTTTTCAAGCTGCCATCTGGATGGAACTCTTTCTTGTGCATATTTATCCAACGCTTAATCCTTGACATAAAGACCTCTCAAAAAATTAATTAATGTTCATCAAATTTTAAATATTATGACTTTGGAATTGAAGCATTTTGAGCCTCGTTTAAATCAGTGGCTCTATACAGACGATAAGCAAACGAACTCTCAATCAATTCTAACTGAAAAGCTCAATAATACTTTACTGGAATTCTACTTTCCTGATAAAGAATTTTCATTTGGACACTCAGATGAATACAGCACTGCTGAAGAATTAAATAATCATCCAAATGGACAGATTTTATTGCTATCTTCTAAGACTCGCTTACTTTATGGAGATAAAGAATGCTTAGAAGTTATCCAAAAAATTTGTCCCGATAGTAAAGACCGTGGGGCTTATGGTTCCATCTTTCTTGGGGCTTGTAAAAATGCGATTCACGAAAAGCTAAACATTCTGGTAGTAGATGATTCTACTGAAAAGGCTGGTGAAAATGGAGGGATATTATCAAATGATTTAGCATATAAATTAGTTGGTGACTGTTATGGGCAGATTTCAACACAACTCTATG
This sequence comes from Nostoc sp. C052, assembly GCF_013393905.1. Lineage (GTDB taxonomy): Bacteria > Cyanobacteriota > Cyanobacteriia > Cyanobacteriales > Nostocaceae > Nostoc. The sequence continues at coordinate 204,781 of NZ_CP040276.1, read as the reverse complement.
ACAAAGTAACCTTAAGGGAATCTCAACCAGATAAAAGCTATCGTGTAATTCAGCATCGATTTGGTTGGGTGGATGGAGTTGGAGAGGATACTACTAAATATCGTTTTGGCAAAGGAACACTCCGACCATACAGATTAGACGAAATCAAATATGCAGATCCAAATAACAAACCAAAAATAGACATAATTCTCCCCGTAAGCAGTTTTAAGGGAACAGACAAGGATAGACCCAAAGGCCCCACAAAACCTCAAATTCAACCAGGATTATATCAGCAAAATATTTGGTTAGCTGAAAAAGGGCAATCTCAGCAAGGTCAGATGTCTATCTCCCAACTACTGGCATCTTTCCCCCAAGGAATTAAAGATTTTGCCGAGTCACTAGAGGTGCAAGCTCAAAGATTAGCCTCTATTCAAGATGACCCTAGAAATGTTGCTGCTTACTATTGTGAAAGATATGAAAAACGTAAAGAATCATTGAGTCAAAATAAATTAAAAACATCAGATATTATCAATCAAGAAATAGATGTTAAAAACTTAGGGACAAATGATGACTTAGATGCAGATCAGGAGTTGGATGACGAGAGTGCTAAAGATGACTTGTTCATGTACAAACTCATTAAAGCCGATTTACTAGGGCATCAGCAGCTTTTAGAAACTGAGAAGGTTAAACAGGAATTAAGTCGGTTTGTACAAAGTGAGTGGCGAGATATTGCTGTTGGGAAAACGCTTACTTTTGACCGAGGAATGATTATTCCCTCTAAGGAACTCAAAAATGGTGAAATCTGTGTCCCTTGGCTGAAGCTTGGAGAAAAAGTTCTTAACTTTCGCTCTCCTTTCCTCAACTCTAATGGATTGTGTGTCTCTACTAATAAACATGTTGAAGACAGTGTTGCGCCAGATGGTAAATCTTTGCAAGGAATAATTGTAGTCAACGATGAAGACCACAAACGTATACTTGCTAGGATTGAGGCGCTAGAAACTCAAGGCATTGAACACAACGAAGTTAATCCCCTCGAAACCGAATCAGAACGCCAAGCACGAGACTACGATGGTGACTGCATAGGTATAGCAAGAGCTAGCTTATATCCTAATCTGACAGCAGAGGCAGAGCGAAGAAATCTTCCTCAAAACGCCTATTCACCCACGATTAAGCTCAAAAAACAGTCATTTTATGATCCCACCGATGGAAGCCAGCCCCCATTTGAAAAAATCGCTATCCACATGAGCGATAGCATCAGCGTGGGCATAATCAACAATCAAGTGACAGCACTGGAAGCATTAGAATCAGAAATTGAGGTACTTAAAACTTACGGAACTATCGAACAACAATCAACTTATTTAGACCAAGTTTCTAGTCATTATAAAGCCCTATTTGAGCAAGAACACCAGAAAGAGGCAAAGTTAATCCGAGAAGAATATAAATCTTATATGCAAGGGTTTGTTGAACTTGCTTTGGGTCAAAGAACGCCAGAGATTATTCAGCAGGCGATGGATGTTAACCGCCTGATGTACCGGGAAATGATTGGTGAGGGATGTTATCAAAACCAAATAGCGGTTGATTTATTCAAAAGTGCTAAAAAACCGGAGATGGATAAAATCCGGGAAAACAGCCGCTACTTGTATCGTGATGTTAATTATATTAAAGATAAGAAATCTTCGTCAGTTTATTTAAACACGGGGATAACACCAAAGGGCTACTCACCAGTAGAATTATTGATTAGCCAAACTAATAAATATTTCCAAGAATCACAGTTAGAATCGCGTCCCATAGTCCAGTTTAAAGAATTATTCAAAGGAGTAGAATTTACACCACAGCAAAAATTTGCAGCGATCGCGGCCAAGTACGAGTTTGATCAGAAATTCAACGCTGCGGTTCGGATGTCCCAACGGCGTGAAACTGACAAAGGGCCATCCGCAATAGTGCAAACTCCACAAGGGGCGAAACTGGAAATTACCAATCTCACCCGTTACGGACACCCCCTAATCTGGAAAGCCCAGACGTTGAACATTCGCTATTATGAGATTAAATTCACAAACAGTGAACGCCCCCATAAATTATTAGCAATTGCACAGATAGATGACGAGGTTGGGTCAGATGGAAAACCCGCTTATCGTAACCTGGGGACAGTTAGCCAACAATCTGTGACTGACCACAACCTCAAGGCGGGGATGGCCATGCAGGGAGCTAAACTATTAGAACTAAAACCAGAACTTACTAGAAGCCAAACTAAACTACTCTTTGCCTTGGCAAATGATGCATCTGTTGCATTTTACGCGAAAATCCCAGAGTCAGAAAAACTTACATCCGCAGCCGCAGCTTGGAACATCTGTGCATCCCGCCAGGATGAACTCGAAGTTGCAAGAAAAGAAAACGCAAACCCCCAGGCGATGTCTAGCGACAAGCCGCTCCGCGTCTACGCTAAAAAAGTTTCCAATTTCGCCTTCGCTGCTTTCCCCAATGAGATTATTTCTCGCTTAGATAAATTGCAATTTACTGAACCGAAGTTAGTCACACTTTTGAATGAAGCAAATCAATTTTTGGGTCGAGACTGGAATCCCACCGAAAAACACCCAATAGAAATTAGGGCTAGCCACCACCCAGTCGGACATGAACGCCACGTTTCCAGACTAATGTTTGTCCAGGATGCTGACGGCGAATATAAGGAATTCGCCATGCTCGAAACCAGGGCTGGAATGTTACCTATTGGCACAAAGGCGCAAGCTAATTTCATTGGGGTAGAACCTGCTACTGCCAAAGCAACTATTGGACTGCCAGGAAACGAGCCGGTTGAAATTACTATCCGTGAACTCAAGAACTTCTCTTATGCAGGACTTGTTTTTAACGCCGAACCGGTCAACTTAGAATTTGGCACTGTGCCGATTCCTGATAAAACAGTAAAAATCAAAATTGATGCTTTGACCCTGGGTGAGTTAGACAGTGATTCTGCCCAACAATTAAAAGAAATTAATTATCTCAAAAATGGTAATCCTCTAAAGTTAAAACTTACTTCTATCTCCGAAGCTGGAGATCAAGCTTTTGTGCTGGGTGAGTCTGGTAATGGTCATCTCCTCAAAATTAATAAAATTAACTTTTATGATTTTTCTGGTCAGACATTCAATGATCAAGATTACCGAAAACTGACTATCGAAACCTCAGCTTCTAAAACTAGAGATGCTGTATTTTTGAATGGTGAACCCCTGGGAGTATTGCACTTCAAAAAAGACAAAGACGCGCTCAGACAGCTTGGACTGCTAAAAACCGGACAACTTACACACGCCGACGCTATTATTGAAAGTAATTTCTCTGTGATTTGCGCTCAAATTGACCCTAATACCGTTGAATATCCCCAGAAGTGGACGAAGGAATTTCTTATCTTTGGGACTCAATCGGTTAATTCTGAACAACAAGAGATGATTGAAAGTAGTGCGAAAATTCTACATCATATTAAAGAGCGTCCTACTTTCTTATTTTCGACAGAATCAAACAAAAAACTTGGAGTCATGGGCTTGGCTGTTGACAACCAGAAAGCTGAGACTGTTACAAAATGGTTAACTGCTCAAAAAGTTAAGTGGGGGCAAGTACCAACAGAAGATGTTATCAGGGAAACTCAAAAAGGTCTAGCCGTATTTAACTTGGTTGATAGCTCCATCCCTGCCAAAACTTTAGAGAGCATGGCCAAGAAATTTGGGGCTGTGATTGAAACGGATAGTGAGTATCAACAAAGGGTTAATTCCCTCGCCACACGACCGCAGTTTTTGAAACCACCAGAACAAACAGCACAATCTCCACCTAACCAATCAACTCTATTACTCTCCACTACTCCTTCTATAACAGACATTAGTAATAGTACAAAAACAGAACCTCTAGGTGTAGAGAAGCCCCCGAAAGTCACTATTGATGACTTGAGAAATTGGTACAATGCCGCAGATAAGTTAGGGAAGTCGGAAAGTTACAAAAAACGCATTGTAGAAGTGGCAAATGGGTTTAAAGCTGGTGAGCAATTATCAGCCGAAGCGTTGACAGTAATGAATAAAGATAAATTTGAGCTTGAAGCCATCAGTCGGCTGAGTCAAATTGCTCAAAGGATTGGCATGGTCTGGGGTAAGTCTGATGAAAATGGTACTCAAGTCCAAGGAAAAATTTATGACTTGGCTTTCAATACCCAGCAGAGGGATTTAACTATTTCGCAGAAAAATGGAGAGGTAATTTTAAACTTGCAATCTGGTCAGGTGCAGACTAATAAACTAACTCCACAGATATTACAAACTTTTGAATATATTAATACTCAAATTGATAAAATATTAGCTAAATCTCAAACACAACAAATAGACTTACAAAGATAACATTTATCTCCCAAGCTTTTTCCATAACCACTTTTTGGGATACAGCATCTTTTTAAAAGTTTGCGGCTATGAGTAAGTTTAAGAATCAGTACAACTTCCGAAAAAAATACTATTAAATTTTCTAATAAATCGAGTATTAATAAAACAGAATAAACTCCAATCAGTTCAGCTAAGGATTATTTGTCGAGTGTAAACGTTGGATTGCAATGTTTTATAATAGATTATCCGTCAGGCAAAAATTTATGTCTAATGATAGCGTACTTACTCAATTAGAATTATCAAACAGTCAAGCTAATCAACAGCAAAAACCTCGCCAAATTCTTTCTGCACATGATCTGAGTGCGTTAAATACTCGCTCCAACTCAAAAGGGCTGCGGCAACTAACTCTGCATCTGAGTGTTATAGGATGTAGCGGTTATATTTGGGGGACAAACTTGGGCCATTGGGAACTAGCAATCCCCGCACTAGTGGTTTATGGTTTTAGTATTGCTTCTATGTTTGCACCTATGCATGAATGCGTCCACACAACTGCATTTGCGGCTCGTCCTTTAAATAATGCCGTTGCTTGGGGTGCGGGATTGCTTTCATTTTATAACAGCACATTCTTCCGTTACTATCACAAATGGCATCACCTTTATACTCGCGTTCCTGATAAAGATCCAGAACTAACCGATCCCAAACCTAGCAACTTTGCGAAATACTTATTAATCATTAGCGGTTTACCGTGGTGGTTGGGAAAAATTCGGGGACATTTCCAGATTGCATTGGGTAAATTTGATAATTGTCCGTTTATACCTGATTCAGCACGTACTGAAGTGACTCGCTCCACTCAACTGCAATTGGCAGTTTATGCAGCTATGCTCGGTCTATCAATAGCAGTAGATCAGCCTTGGTTTCTACTTTATTGGCTGCTGCCATTGATTGTTGGTCAACCAATTTTGCGTTTTATTCTGTTAGCAGAACATACAGGCTGTACTCTTGATGCTAACCTGCTGACAAATACGCGCACAACACTAACTCTGTGGCCTGTGCGATTTTTAATGTGGAATATGCCATTTCATGCCGAGCATCATTTGTACCCATCAATTCCTTTTCACGTCCTGGCTAATGCTCATCAACTGTTAAGTTCGCACTTTGCTCATATTGAACCAGGCTATGTAAAAGTCAATTGGGATATTGTGACTAAATCGGGACAATCAGCTATATGAAAAAATCCCCAAGTTTTCTCACTATAGAAAACTTTTTTGAAAACTGGGACTAGCTTGATGAAAGATTTCTGTGGCGAAAATTCGCGTCTGTTCAACAAAGTTATTCAGTTCTGTCCGTTTTCTCTTAATCTGCTTGAGTAGTGATTAGTGTGATTTTTCTAGAAACTGTAAGCGGATATGTAATTGAGAGAGAGCCAGTGGAGTTGTAACAGTCGAGTGGGATAAAGGTGGAGTTTTTCGAGGCATAGAAGATTTATGCTTTTTTTATGTAAAAAAACTCTAACGACAATTGACACCTCAGTGATGATACATGAATGTCTACTGAGATTAATTTTCTTGAGACCTATGAATTTTCCGTTTTTGATGAGTGCCTTACTGCTGGTTTTGACTAATTGTATTTCGTCTAGCAACTTGACTGAGCAATATTTCCTAGTCATGGCAACAGTGCCAAATAATTCATTAAAAAGGATAGACAGGGAATCAAATCAGAATGCCATAGAGATGAGGTATATAGGTTTGCATAGGCAGAAACCACCTCAGATCACACTTATCTTTGACATGACACTACGCAATGAGCGCTCTGTCCCTCGTTGGTTTATTATACCCTACAGCCTCAGTCCAGGTGTTAAGTATGAAAAAAGCGGGGTTTACGGAGTTAGCATTTTTGGATTTGAGGGCAAAGGTAAAGTTATAGTTAGTCGTTTCCACGGCACAGGTAATTTTCAAGCGTTGTTGTTACCAGCAAGTGCGACCATAAAACTACGAAACTTTACCATCGAGTATTGGGGAGAACTTCCAAAGGACTCATTACCAATAGAAGTAGTTACAGCTACTAATTTGACTATTGGCTCTCAAACCGCTAGAGCATGGTTGGGTAGAGATCCAACAAGCGATAAACGTGCAGATGTCACCCAAGAGCATCTGCAAATTCTGAGTTCAAAATATACATCAGATGATCGTGAGTTACCTGTTTCAATTGTTGAAGAACGTCGCTTCAAATTAAATGTCAATCTTTCTCAAGATTAGAGGAAATAGATTGCGCTTTCATAAGATGAAACAGGAAGATTAATACCCGTTAGCTATCTTGCTCCAGGTGTGGGAATATAAGAAGAAATACTTGAATTATTGTAGGTGCACTCCTAACAATCCATTCCCTACTTCTTCCAAGGTAGCTTTGTTCCTATATCAGTTAATGCCGAGAATACCAGATACATAACCCTTTAAGGATAAAGTGACCGCACAACATAACTTAACTTGAAGGGGGGAGCAATGCGATCGCCCGATTGTAACACTAAACTGTATCACCACTTCAAAGTTAACCTAACCTGCCACTGACCCAGGACTCCGTTGCAGTTAGGTTCACCATCAAAAATCGGGATATTTTACAAAAATATTTTTCAACGGTGATTTAAGTACAGCATTTGGGAACAATTTATGGAACTCAGGTTTTTGTAGATACTTAGATGATTTCTAAGTATCTACAAAAAGCAGATAAACCTATTCAAAAGACAGCCTGAGTTTCCCCAAAAGGGAATAAATCACCAAACTTGCAATATCTATAAAAATGCTTAATTCTGAAATTCAAAAAGACCTTCGCCATAACTTTACTGTCAGTGTTATTGAAAGTGGATTTTTTGGTTTTGGGAGTGGTTTTGCTTCATTTTTTACGATTCTTCCACTATTTGTTAGCACTCTTACCGATTCGGCATTGCTTATCGGTCTGATCCCAGCTATTCCGCGCTTAGGCTGGCAATTACCTCAATTATTAACAGCTAATAAAGTAGCTCATCTACAGTGTTACAAACCAACTGTAATGTTGTTGACAATTCATCAGAAGCTTCCTTTTTTTGGATTATCACTGGTGGCTTTATTACAACTAGAACTCAATCACCAAACTATCTTACTGTTGACATTTGCCATACTCATTTGGCAAGGGCTAGGCGGTGGAGTTAGCGCTACTGCTTGGCAAAGCATGATTGCAAAAATTGTTCCCTCTAGAAAGCTTGGTATTTTTTACGGTACTTTAGCAGCATCTGGTAATTTTATGAATATTTGTGGTGCTGCAATCGCTGGTTTATTACTTAAGGAAATTGCTCAACCATTTAACTTTGCTCTATGTTTTTTGTGTGCCAGTTTGGCAATGGCTCTATCTTGGTTTTTTATGTCTAGGACGCGAGAGCCAGTAAACACCACATCATCAGCCTGTGAAACTAGACGTGAATTTTGGGACAGTCTGGGTGTAATTCTCCAGTGCGATGAGAATTTTCGTTGCTTTGTGATCGCACGTATGATCTCACAGTTAGCACTGATGCCACTTCCCTTCTATACACTCTATGCCGTACATCAATATGGGATAGGAGAAGCATCTGTTGGGTTAATTACTACTCTATTGATGGTCACACAAACTATTGCTGGATTAGTCTTGGGGTGGTTAGGCGATCGCACGGGTCGTAAGTTAGTCTTGGAAACTGGTTGTATTGCCTGTGCATTCAGTTCGGTTTTAGCTTGTTTAGCATCCAATGTAAACTGGTTTCACTTAGTATTTATAGGAGCGGGAATAGGTATGACGGCTCTGCAAAACATTGCTGCGGTAATGACTTTAGAGTTTGGCAACCAGTACCAACGACCAGCCTATATTGGTCTTGGTAATACCCTTGTTGCTCCTGCCACCATCCTTGCTCCCCTACTAGGTGGATGGATAGTCGAGAATATTGACTATAGAACTAGCTTCTTAGTAGCAGCAGGAGGTGCATTAGTTACAGCACTGCTTTTGCACATAGGAGTAAACGATCCACGTTACCTTGAACAGAATTTTAGTAACGATTCAGTTAATATTTTGCCTGAGTAGTAAGCATTTTCCCACCAATGAGCGTAGTTGCCAGGAGCAACTCCAGCCCAAGCAGGAAACAATGCAAAAGTGGTTAGCAGAGGGGCAGAGGGGAAAGAACTTGGTATAAGCCTCTCGCTTAATCCTCGTGAAGTTGTCCAGGAAGTTTATGGTTGGCTCTTAGGACACTGGGCAGTACGCTCTCTAATGTGCCAAGCTGCACAGCAAGCAGGTATTTCACCTCTGCGCTTAGGGTTTACCGGCACTCTTAAGGTTATTCGTGCCGCGATACCTGAATTTCAGCATACCCCAACCGAACAACTCCCTTTTTTTGGTCATGGTTGATCATGGAGATAAAGGATTGAGAAAATTCCGCCTCGACAACACAGAAGCAATCCTCGACTAGTCAAAAAAACTCGTTCCAAATTTCCATCCAAGAAACCTATTCATCGTGGTACTGGTACTCAACCTCAGCTACTCAATTTTTCCATTATTAACACTGCTTAGTTCTTAACCGAAAAGTATTGGCTCCGGCATCGCCTACGACGGGTAAGCCATTACACGTTTACTATGTGTTTTCTACTACATTACCACGCCAATACTCTATCCCCAACTTTTTCTGCAATAACTTTGTCTAGGAAAATACAATTTAATTTTGCTAATATCCGAAAAACAACTGTAACAATAAAGGAATATATTTTTGAACACCATAATTAATCATAGGATTGGTACAGTTATTGCTTCTGTGTTAATCACTGGTTCTGGCTTGTGCTTTGACAATGCGGTAATTAGTGGCACATCAACAACTCCCAACTACCAAGTAGTCAAAAAAATTTCTCTGGGTGGAGAAGGAGGATGGGATTACCTGACATTGGATAGTGCTGCTCGTCGCCTATACATTACGCGCTCTACAAGGGTAATAGTATTAAATGTTGACACTGGGCGGGTTGTGGGGGAAATTGGTGATACTCCAGGAGTACATGGTGTTGCCATTGCAAGAGAATTGAATCGTGGTTTTACCAGTAATGGTAAGGCAGCAACAGCTACTATTTTCGATTTAAAGACACTAAAAGTTATAGGAAAAGTTAAAACTGGTTCTAACCCAGATGCCATCGTCTATGATTCTGTGTCCCAAAAAGTGTTCACTTTTAACGGTTTGAGCAACTCAGTAACTGTTTTTGATGCTAAAACTACCAAAGTCTTGGGGACAATTGCCTTGGGTGGTAAACCAGAATTTGCGGTGGCTGATGGCTTAGGTCGAATTGACGTGAACTTAGAGGACAAAAGCGAAATCGTAGCCATAAATGCTAGTAACCTCAAAGTTGAGAAAGATTCTCCGCTCAAACCTTGCTCAGAACCAACTGGAATCGATATAGATAAAGAGCATCGGCGGTTGTTTATTGGTTGTAGAAACCAAATCATGACTGTAGTGGATGCAAACACTCTCAGTATTAAAGCGACACTGCCAATTGGCAAGAGGACAGATGCGATCGCTTATGACCCAGTGACTAGATTAGCTTTCAGTTCAAATGGTGAAGGTTCGCTGACAGTGGTACATGAGGACTCTGCCGACAAATTTAGTATTGTGAATAACGTCGTCACCGAGCCAGGAGCGCGGACAATGGCGTTAGATTTGAAGACACATAAGTTATATTTGGCTACAGCTAAGTTTCAAGCAACGTCTACCCCCGTCCCAGGACAGGTGCGATCTAGACCTTCTATTATCCCTGGTACTTTTGTGATTCTGGTTTTATATGACAAACAATATCATTGACAGAATTCATCGCTTTAACCTTGGACGCAACCCAAAACTGCTTGAATTAAAATACAAGGCAATGGGTTCTGATGTTTTTACTTTTTATCGCGGGACGTGTCATTTATTTTACGAAGACTTCCCTAAAGATTTCGCACTGAATGCAGCCCCGCCAGTATGGATTTGTGGTGATTTACACTTGGAAAACAATGCGTTCACCATTTCGACAATTTTGTAGAGATACCCGATAGAATCGATTCGTCCGCGAATTTTCCATAAAAGCCTTCTGCCTTCCCTACGGGACGCTGCGCGAACGTACTTCTGCCTTCTGAACTCCCCCCATAATGTAACTGTATTTGAGCAAAATAGTTTGCTAAGTCCAATAAAGAATTCCCGCATTTGAAAAGCGCCTACTAATCTCCCTCTCAAAAAAGCAACGCAGCGCCTTCATTGTGTCCTTGTCGTAAACGTACTTCGTTCCGCCAAACTTATTACGCTTGACACTGCGTTTTGCCTCATCCATCTCTAATTTTGATTGCGGATACCAAGTTCGTAAAACTTCTTTTGACCCAGGTGTGAACCGATGCGAGATTAGTTCAAAAGTAAGGTTACACTCAAAATCCAGTGCCTCGTTTATCTGGTCAAACAAAGAACTATAGTGCATCTGCCAATCGTCTATCGGCATAATTGGCGCAATAACTAAGCCTACTGGATAACCACCACCGCCACGCTCTAATGGTAGCGCTAACTGTCGCAATGCATTCAGTCTGGATGTTACAGATGCGGTGCCACCTTCAAACTTGCCAGAAATCGGCGCTGCATTAACACTCATCCGACAACGGGTATGCCCATTGTGTGGTAGGTCAAGTAACCCATCCACAACATCAAATTTCGATACCCAACGTAAATGTGCATTACTACGAGTGCCAAAGTAACGAATACATTCAGCAAGGCTTCCAGTTAGATGCTCAATACCCAATGGGTCTGTGTAACAGCTAACTTCAAAACTCGTGTTTTGACTTTGTTGCTCGTAGTTAGCTAAGTTCTCTAATATCTGCGGTAAGTTAGCAAAAACGCGGATGACAGGTGGTCCCGACAAACTACCAGCTAAGTAGCAGTATTGACAATGAGCCGGACAACCTTCAGCAATGTGAAACTGCCAATCCGCAGAAGGTGGAATGGGACTCAGTTTAAAAGAACTGGGTGGCGCAGTAACCACTGCTAAGGTACGCTTGGCGATGTTGTAAGTATCCCGCTCAGACTCACCACGCAGTCCCTTGAGACGATTCTGTGATAATTCTTCGATTGGTAAATTAAGTGACTCTATACGTGCAAGAATCTGCTGCCCCCAAACCTCATTTAAGGCAGCAGGTGTAAACAGTACCTGTTCCGGTATCCACAATCTTGACGATATAACTTGTGTATCTGATACTGAAACCTGGTTTGTAATTGTATTCAGCAATATCTTTCTCCGTTATTTAGTTTGCTGATTTCTGCAATTAATTTTCAAGGACTTGCTTAATTCGTCGCTCTAACAGGTCAAGATCCAAACTGCCTTCATCACGGTTAATTCTACGCACAGTCGAATTAACATTACCTAAATTTACCAATAAATCTTGAAGAATTTCTTGCTGCTGCCGTGCTTGGGTAACTTCGCGTGGCTCCTGTACTAAATCACGTACAATGGTATCTTCAGCACGAGAGGCGATAATTGGATCGCTTTGCCCTTGAATGTGAACAAAGGTTCGTCGCCCAGGACCTCGTTCTTCTTCTATTGGTATAACTGCCGTTACTTGGTCAGAACGCACATATTTTCCAAATCCTAAATGGACTAGCTCTGATGAGAGTATTTTCATATAGTTGAAGCCTAATTTTTAAAGCTTACTTATATTATAAAATCTCCAAAAGTGACTTAAAGCCATAGACCATACGGGTTATACCCAATTGAAAGTAGTAGTTATATCAATACTTGTCGGGTTTTTGGGAAAAGGTTTGGGGAAAAGGGAAAGAAAAAACCTTTAACCCAACCCCAAAAACCAAATTATGAGTTCAAAATGCACAAAGCGAGTAGTATTGGGAGGAGTCTGAATCTCAAAAATTACTTGTTCCTTCTCCCCTCTACAAGAACTGCCTTCTGACTTCTTCAATACTTCTTCCCACTGAGCAAATGGTTGATAATTTGAGGTAAGTTAGCAATTTCGTGCATCAAGTCTTGTGGACTAAATCCTAAAACCTTCAAGATAATCACGATGACAACAATTGCGATTGCTGTACTGAGGAATGTCTTTAATAAATCTAGTAATGCCCTGAAAATTAACAAAGCGACAATCACTGCCGCAACTAAAATAATTAAATTAACTGGCATATTCTTGCAGGGGTTTATCTCCAAAAATCAGTAAACCTGGCATTATAGACTCAAGTCTTTGTTCAAAGAGGCTTTTGTGCAGTTCTTGTAATTCTGCTAGAGGGAAAGATACTGGAATTACCCTGCCACAAAGATTATAAATCAAAGTCAAGACTGAATGTTTCACCATCAGAATTTTCTTCTTCCTCTTCTGCAAATGGAGTTGCAGTCCTTGAAGGGAGTTTGTAATCTTCAGTATTAATTGGCGTAAAAGCTACTTGTTGTGTGGGAAATGCACCCTTTCTGAAAGCAAAATAGCAATCAATGATAAAGTAGAGCGTCTCCAGGTAACTCTTGCCAAGTTGCTGTGATTCTGCAAATATCCGCTCTCGGTAGCTATCTTTGATCCGAACTTTTTCTGGGGTTAAGTCAAGTTTGTCTGCCATTGCGATCACTTAATAGATGTAGATGCTGGATTCTTGCTGCTGATGGCTTTTGCCATCTCTAAAAGCCCAAAGACATTGGCTTCCACCGGATTGTCGAGAATCTTGAAACCGTTCTTCTCTAACAATTTTTTAAATCCTGGTAAAAGGCAGCCTCCACCTATCGCCCAGATTTCATCACCTTGGTGCTTGGCATCCAATGTGAGATTCACCACTTTCTTCAAGTATTTTTCATACCAATCTTTTAAAGAAGCACTGTATATATCTTTAATATCGATGTCACGGCTGTATCGGGTATGCCCCATTTCCAAACAAAATCGGATTTTGGATGGATCTCCGATTTTCCCGCCATTCAAATGCTTCATCTTTTGGGAGATATCATCGATGAGAACTTCTACACCGATGGGGTAGGCGGTGTGAACTTCTCGTTGACCCCGGTTGTAACGAGAATACAGGGTCGTACCATTGCCAAAGTCTAAAATGGTTAATTTTTTCGGTAGTGGATGCCCAAACAATGCACCCATACCCTCTAGTACAACTTTCAAGACTTCTACTTTTACTTCTGATTGCTTGCCAGCAAGTATTGGCTGATATTCTCCATTGAGTACTTTTTGTAATTCTTCAGCCAGACCAACATCATGTAAGCTGACGACTAATTTTAAGTGCCAAGCTTTACGGTGTGGTAGATGCGCCAATGCACCCAATAAAGTCAATAATGCGTTGTTGACTTTATTTTCATTATTGTCTGTGTTACGGTCAAAATAATTCCCTGTCCGGTAAGCTGACTCTCCAACTGTATAAGCACTACCGTTAAAAACTACACGCCCTGGAACATCTTCCATTTCGGCATTAGTTATATAGCTGGGGACACGAACTACTTCAAAGCCTTCGACTAAAAGTTTGAGACTTCCGTAACCGTTATCGAAACCCGCAGGAAAAATTTTTTGTAAGGTGTGAATGCTTGACATAGGCTCCAAGTAATACACTTTAATTTGTGAAAGTTATCTGTTCAAGTGATTTACCAGAACAAGAAAAAGAAGAATAAAATAACTTCATCCTTATTTTCCCAACTCAAGAGCTTATCATAACCCCTTGGGGGCTAAATGGGGTATAAAATATTAACCAGTCAAATATACCCTATATAGCACCTATATATACCCTATATAGGTGTCAAAATTTCCCAAAAGTCTTAATATATTGTTGGGGTATATGTAGCCCCCATATAGCCCCCAACAGGAATTTTTGAAATCTTTTTTATCAACGCAGCAGAAATTAATTTAGATCATCGTTGACTTTTTGATTTATACTTTAATGTCAATTTTTTGTTGAAAAGCAATTCAGTCTTTCACTCTAACTTCTTGCTGACTACGTAACGAGTGGGTTACTACTTGCTTACAGGTTCAGCTTTCTCTACTGAATTATCATTCACACCCAAAGTCAATTCCAAAGGAATTTTTTGGGGATAAGCTTTTACTACTTGCCGATAAACATCATAATTAGTAGGTAGGGTCTGCTGAGAATTACCCACTCCATAGGTCATTTGCAATTCGCAATTCGCAATTCGCAGTTAATAATACCCCATGCATGAATGCGGAGGCTTGAATATTGATACTATGTGTTTTGTTTCTTTTCATAATTGAAATTAGTTACTCTCTACCCCAACGGCTCAATGATCAATTACGTCCGTAATTGCGAACTGCGAATTGCGAATTGCGAATTGTTTGGTCATCTGGGCCAACAACGGCTCCTGTCGGTTTTACTCCATTTCGATTCAGCACCGACGTAGTAGCAAAGGTTTCAATGCGGGGTCGTGGTTCACTAGTTAGGTTATTGGCATATTTAACTTGCCAGGAGTAACTGGTGAGTGCTGTAGCTTCATACTGTTGAGCAGTAGTAGTGCTGCAACTAGTTAGTGTCAGTGCCGTTAGTGCAGTTATTATTGAGGGTAAAATTTTCAACTTTTGCATTATCAATCGTAAATATCTTTCACCAATCACTCTTGAAGAGGGAGTGTGGCATTATTGCTGCCAAGGAGAAGGAATCGCTGTTGTTGAAAGCACCTGACCTGTTGTTAATCTAATCGCTGTCTGCTCACAATTAGGACATTGGACTTTCATCTGAATTAGTGAAGGATGGCCTTTGTATTCTCCTATCACTGGCTCTCCAGTATATTCGCTAATTATTCCCTGTTGGCAGTGGTAGCACTCGAATATGACACGCCCCACTGAGGAATTACAATCCAAAAACTGGATGTGTTGACAGCGTTCTGGCGGTAACTCTTCTTCATCATCTCCTTGTGTCAATTGGCCCTGTTGCTTGGACTGTTGCGGTGATTTAGATTTTCTCTTGTCAGCAGAGGTACGTTTGGCTTTACTTTTCTCTAAATGCTGCGGTTTTTCAGCAGCGTTTGTCTTTGACCTTACAAGAGGTATCACCTCTGCTTGGGCTGGCTGCTCAACTGACGGCAGATCAACACTGGGAGTAATGTCAGGCTGAGAGGTTGGCTGCTATTTCTCTACTGGTTTATAAGCAACAAGGTCAAGCTTTGGGCTTTGGTCGTTGAGTTTTAACTCTTGCTTAGGTAGCTTGGGCGATCGCTCGGTAGACTTCATCAGAACTTTCTTTCCTGAACTTTGGGAAATGAGTGTATTTTAACCGCCAATTTATTTCACTAAATCGCTCCTCATCACCAGAACGAAAGTATAGTTAGCTTTTTAGGTAACAAGCAATTTGGAGCATTAGTTTTTCATTACTTTGGTGTAAAACTTGTGAAAATCTTTGCGGTCTACTTAAATTGTCATAGAATCAGTTCATTCTGTAACTAATATATGTTTTTTCATCAAAAATCGCATACTACTAAGAAAATATGATTATCGCAGTTACTAATCAAAAGGGAGGAGTAGCCAAGACAACCTCTACTATCGCACTAAGTGGATTGCTGGCAGAAAGTTCCTCCTGCCTTGTAGTTGACTTTGATCCCCAAGGTAATTTAACCACGGGTCTAGGAATCAAGATTCAGCCAGGGCAGAAGACTGCTTATGAAGTACTTACAGATCGTAAACAGAGCGCATCTGAAACTATTATTGACACCGAGTACGGAATCAAGCTGATTCCGGCTGACATATCTCTTGCATCTGGAGAAAAGCAAATTTTGACCTCGGCAGATAATAGCCGAATCCTGAGAAAGAAGTTGAATCCTTTACGGCAAGAATTTGCTCATATCCTCATTGATTGCCCACCTAGCTTAGGTATGCTGACTCTAAATGCACTAATGGCAGCAGATGCAGTCTTGATCCCCGTTCAATGTCAGTTTTTTGCTTTAGAAGGCTTACGACAATTATTGGAAACTATCGAAAGTCTTCGTGATGAAGACACTCACCCCAATTTGCAAATTTTAGGAGTCTTGCCTACAATGGCAGACCGTACACTCACGACCCAAGATGCTCTCAAAACTCTTAAAACTAAACTTCCTGGGGTCAAAATTTTTGAACCAGTTCCTAAGTCTGTTCAGTTTCCAGAGTCCAACTTGGCGCGTCAACCAATTCATCGATATACCACAGAAAGAAAATTGATTGAACCTTATCAAGAAATCGCCAGGGAAATGGCAGAACAGGAGTAATATGGCGAAGCGGCGCTTGTCAATGGCAGATGAAATGGAATTCCCGAATAAAACCAGACAATTCCTTGACTTAGTAGGAGTTACCAATAATCCTCAACTCTCGAAAAACGAATCTATTGAACAATCTTTATTAATAACTCAAATTCACCTAGCTGCTCATCAGCCTCGGCGTTATTTTTCAATTCAAGGAATGGAAAGCCTAGTTGCTTCTATTCGTGAACATGGCATCTTGCAGCCACTGCTTGTCCGACCGTTAGAATCCGATAATTATGAATTGATTGCTGGTGAACGTCGCTACCGTGCGGCTCAAACTCTTGGAATGGAGCAAGTTCCGGTTATTATCCGCCATCTCAATGACCAAGATGCTTTCCAAGTCGCCCTCCTCGAAAATTTGCAACGGGAAGATTTAAATCCGGTTGAGGAAACTGAAGCTATTTTGCAACTGCTATCTATCCGCTTGGAATGCTCTCAAGGAGAAGTTATTTCCCTACTCAATCATATTGCTAACCGACAAAAGCAAAAAACAGAAACTACGAACAACGTTGTTCGTAACCAATGGGAAATGGTAGAAAAGATATTTTCAGTAATAGGTAGGTTGACTCCAGACAGTTTTCGTAGTCATCGCCTACCTTTACTAAATTTACCTAAAGATGTTCTAGAAACTTTGCGCCAAGGACAACTAGAATATACCAAAGCTCGTATCATCGCTCAATTGAAAGACAAAGATCAGCGACATCAACTTCTAGTGAAAACTATTGAAGAAAATCTTTCAGTTAGAGATATCAAAAGTTACATTCAATCAGTTCAACCTCCTAAGTCTTCTCAGCCGAATATCCTTCCTAATCGGATGAAGGAAGCCTATCAGCGAGTTAAGCAAGCTAAAATCTGGGAAGATCCTAATAAAGCAAAAGTTTTAGATAAGTTGTTAGGGCAAATTGAAGCTTTATTAGAGTAAAATCTATGGTTTTTTACAACATATTTCACTCTCCTTACCAACCTTTGAGGCGTAGCTTGCATAGCTTGCGCTCGTAGTCATCGTATGGTGAAGCGAAGCAGCATTTTCGACTTTATCATACTATTATTGTAATCTCAAAAGAGTATAGTATTTATGTACTATGATTGAACTGAATCCCAGTACTATAATAGTCTGCGGCATCGGATCATAAGCAATGTCCACTCCTCCTAATCTTGCCCCTCAACAAGTAAGCGCCTTTCCTCAAAACGAAACAATCACCGGAGTCGTAGAACGTTTAACTTTTTACTCTGCTGAGTCAGGCTACACCGTGGCAAGATTGACTCGCCCACGTAGTACCGAACTCACAACAATTGTCGGCAGCTTCGCCAATATTCAGCCAGGGCAGACTTTACAACTAACTGGTTTCTGGCGTGACCATCCACAATTTGGCCCCCAGTTCCAAGTAGTCAACTACAAAGAAACCAAACCAGCTACTCTCACTGGAATTGAAAAATACTTGGGTAGTGGGCTGATTAAAGGTGTTGGCCCAGTCACAGCAAGACGGATTGTTGCCCACTTCGGACTAGAAACCCTGGACATCATCGAAAACCAAATCGAGCGATTAATTGAAGTTCAGGGCATCGCTAAAAAGCGGATTACTTTAATCAAAAACGCCTGGGAAACTCAAAAAGCCATCAAAGAAGTAATGGTATTTCTCCAGGGGCATGGCGTTTCTACCACTTATGCTGTAAAGATTTACAAGCAATATAAGGATGAAGCGATCGCCACTGTTACCAAAAATCCCTACCAGTTAGCAGCCGACATCTACGGTATTGGTTTCCTAACTGCTGACAAGATTGCACGGAATATCGGAATTGCCCCTGACTCAGAATTTCGTTACCGTGCGGGGATTATCCACTGCCTAAGTGAAGCCGCCGAAGATGGTCATTGTTACCTACCACAGAGCCAACTGATTGAGTCGGTAATCAAACTGCTGACTACCGAATCTCATCAGCCCACAGAAGAAGCGGTTGCGATGATTATTAAAGATATGGCTCTCGCAGATGAACTGATTAGAGAGCGGGATGAAGAGAAAACACTACTTTGCTACAAGCCAACTTACTTTCATACGGAACATAATTTAGCTCAACTGATACGCCAACGCTTGGAAAATCCTGTTGGCACTGACATTGAGCGCGTGCGTGATTGGATTGAGCGCTTTACTGCTAGCCGTAAAATTCAGCTTTCAGAACAGCAACGCCAAGCTGTAGAAACAGCAGCGTACTCCAAAATCATGATCCTCACTGGTGGCCCTGGCGTTGGAAAGACCTTCACAACTCACACCATTGTCAGCCTGTGGAAAGCAATGGGTAAATCTATTGCTCTAGCTGCACCCACTGGACGGGCTGCTCAACGCTTAGGTGAAATGACTGGGCTGGAAGCTAAAACCATACATCGCTTGTTAGAATTTGACCCCAAGACAAGAGGATTTAAATGTGACAGTGACAATCCTTTGCCCCATACAGCAATTATTGTTGATGAAGCATCGATGCTTGATTTATTTCTGGCTTACTCCTTGGTTAAAGCAGTATTGGCTGGCGCTCTACTGTTGTTGGTGGGTGACATTGACCAGTTACCATCTGTGGGGCCAGGTCAAATACTTGCTGACTTGATCAATTCTGGGCGAGTTCCCGTGGTGCGGTTGACCCAGGTATTTCGCCAAGCTCAACAGAGCGCAATCATCTCTGCTGCTCACCAAATTAATCGAGGAATTTATCCCACAATCGAGCCAATCTCTGACAATCCTGTGTCTGATTGTCTGTGGCATGGCGGCGGTCATCAGCCTGAACATGGAGTGCAAGCAATCTGCGAATTGATTACCGATTTGATTCCTCGCTTAGGTTTTAATCCTGCTACTGATGTGCAAGTACTTTGTCCAATGTCGCGGGGCTTGGTAGGGACTCGCAACCTTAATACTGTGTTGCAGCAGTTAATCAACCCACCCAGTCCTGACAAGGTTGAGATTAACAGAGGTGGGATGATACTGCGAGTTGGCGATCGCGTCATTCAACAAATGAATGATTACCAGCGTGAAGTCTTCAATGGAGATTTGGGAATTATTACCGACATTGATACTGTTGAACAAGAAGTAATCGTGCAGTATGGAGAGCATACTGTGATTTACGACTATGCTGATCTTAACGAAATTACTTTAGCCTGGAGCGTTACTATACATAAAAGCCAAGGCTCAGAATATCCGGTGATAGTTCTGCCAATCTATATGCAGCACTATATGATGTTGACCCGGAACCTGTTTTACACCGGGCTGACCCGTGCCAAGAAGTTAGCGATCGTGGTTGGAGCAAAAAAAGCGATATCTCTGGCGGTGCGCTCTACTGATGATCAAAAGCGCTACACAAGGTTAAAGCAGAGGTTACTTTAGGCAGGACTGCATTGGTAATATGTTTTGGTTCTTCAAAATAGAAAACTTTATTGAGCTATTTGATTTATACTTTTAAATTCCTTGGTTTAAAAAAGTGTTGATTTTGTATGTCCAGCCTGAGTTCAGACATGGTTCGCATCTATTTACAAGAAATTGGTAAGTATCCTCTATTAAAACCAGACGAGGAAATTGCTTATGCAAGACTTGTACAAGAAATGATTGCCATTGAGCAATCTAAAAATGAACTCACTCAACAGCTAGAGCGTGAACCAACAATGACAGAATTAGCCAACACTGTTGAAAAAACCGAAACACAAGTCAGATCAGCACTACACCTTGGTCAAAAGGCTAAACAAAAAATGGTGACAGCTAACCTGCGGCTGGTAGTATCTGTTGCCAAGAAATACCAGAACCGGAATTTGGAATTCTTAGATTTGATCCAAGAAGGAGCAATCGGTTTACAAAGGGGTATAGAAAAGTTTGATCCCAATCGGGGTTATAGACTCTCAACTTACGCCTACTGGTGGATTAGTCAAGCTATAACAAGAGCAATTGCAGAACAATCCCGCACTATTAGATTGCCTGTTCATCTCACTGACATACTTAATAAAATCAAGAAAGTGCAGCGAGAAAGCTTTCAAAAACTTGGCCGCCATGCCACTGCTGAAGAAATCGCAAAATCATTAAACCTAAGCACAGATAAGCTTCGAGAATATCTTGCCGCTTCTCGTACAGCTATCTCTTTAAATAAACAAGTTGGAGATGAGCAAGAGACAGAGTTGGGCGAAATTTTAGCAGACGTTGGTGTTTCACCAGAAAAACTGCTCACCCAAGAACTTTTATCCCAAGATGTGGCTAAATTCTTAGAACCACTAACACCTATACAGCGTCAAGTGTTGACTTTAAGCTTTGGGCTTGATAACGATCAGCATTTCAATCTCGCTCAGATTGGGCAACAGCTAAATCTTAGCCGAGAAAGGATTCGTCAAATCCAGGTCAAAGCTATAAGTATTCTCCGCCATCGACAAAACGACATACAAGAGTATTTATTTGAATGAACCATTATGTAAAAATAAGTTGTACAAATTTCAGTAGACCGAAAAGTTTGACGTAGCTGCTATATCTGCCCCTTTTTTGGTGCAAAATGTGAGACCATCACACTCTTGTTTGAGCAAAAAATAAGCTGATGTATCTAATGAATACATCAGCTTTTGACTTATCCCAAGATTTCAATCACAGCCGCTAGAATAGCTGGTGCTTTGTCTGAAACCGGAATGAATACCCGCTTTTTCCAGTTGATGATCTCGGTGAAACATCCAGCAGCTAAAAGCCGCTCTGCCAGTGAGATAGCATTAACCAACTCTATACGAGGTTCTGCGGCAATATAAGAACGCCGTAAAGTTACGCCACCCGGTAACTGCTGGGAATAGCCTTCGTTTAGCACTAAAGAGACTAACTCCTGTGGGCTTAATAGCTTGTTCTTGAGTCCGAGTTGTTCAGCCACCGACTGGATATCCTGAGCATTTACTACCCGACCGAGAATCTTTTGTCCATCGCTGGTTTGCAAGCGGAAGACTCGGCTATTGTGCTGCGGCAAGATTTTCCAAATGGGCAACAAAATACCGGTGACTAAGTGCAGATAATCGGTAGTGAACTTGGGCAATGCGTCTACTTCAGTAGACCACCCTGCGACGAACGCATCGACACAAACCGCTTTCCAAGTGGAAGATTCTAAATCCTTGACTGGTATACGGGTTTCTTTTTGGGGACGGACGAGTAACACTCTTGGTACAACACCACCATCAGCGTCATAGATACTATGTGTCGGAATTGACACAGCAGCATTGCCTGACTTGGAGTTGATCATGAGCCGTCCTTGATATTGAGTGGCGAACTCTAACATCTCGTCAGCAGTTTTAATGTTGTTCTTCTGGGTGCGTTCGACTTTCAAGTAATTGGTGACGCTACCAGTTTGAGCATGAGTGTACACAGCTTCCTGGCTCTCAACAGCAAAGCGTTCAGCCCGGAGTGTCTCTACACCCATCTCATAGACCCCTGCCGCGATCGCTGCTTCAATCTGTTGACTTAGCAACAACTCAAAACGCTCGAAAATGGTGTTTTGCATATCGATGCGTAAAGCCAGCAGCCGATTAAGGAATTGCCGTAATGGGGGCAAGTCGATCTTCATCCCGCCTTCGTGGGAAGTCAGCGATAAACCCGTCATTTGCTCGAATTTCCCCAAAGATACTTCGTAAAATCGACCTTGAAATATTTGCTTGAACAGTTCGTACAAGGCATACTCTGCATACTGAGATTCTAGGTTATCCTTAGCTTCAAATATCCCATTGCCACCCGTCTGCCGTTGACCACGAGTCAGAGCGCCCAAGCTATCCAGCCGTCGAGCAATAGTGCTGATGAATCGGCGTTCACCTATAACGTTCGTCGTGACTGGTCTGAACACGGGCGCAGATGCTTGGTTGGTTCTGTGCGATCGCCCTAAACCTTGGATGGCATTGTCTGCTCTCCATCCGGCTTCAAGCAGATAATGCGATCGCCGCCGACGATTCGCAGCATTTAGATCAGCATGATAACTTCTGCCTGTGCCACCAGCGTCACTGAAGATGAGGATTTGTTTGTCTCCTTGCATAAACGCAGCAGTTTCAGCAATATTCGCCCCACTACCCCGTGAATCAACGAACAAACGCCCTGAATCATCTTTCAGAACTCGCTTGCTGCGACCAGTTACTTCGGCAATTTGCTTGTGACCAAAATGCCACAGCAATTGTTCTAATGCGCCAGGGATTGGATCAAGACATGCTAACTTATCGACTAAGGCATCTCTCAAAGCTACAGCTTCTTGGGAAATAACTGGAGAGCCATCAGCGTCAAAGACCGGCTCGGATCTTTCTTCTCCATCAACGCCAGAATGAATGGAATGCAGATGAACAGGGAAAGCACTCATCAAGTAGTCCATGACATATTCTCGTGGGGTCAAGTCAAGATTGAGATCCTTCCATTCGGAAGCCGTAACTTCATCAAGTCGTCGTTTCAAAAGTTCTTCATTAGTCGAAACTATTTGAATGACAACAGCAAGACCAAGGGATAGATCCTGCTCAATCGCTTTGATCAACTGCGGACATTTCATCCCTGTGAGAAGATGATTGAAGAATCTTTGCTTGTGCGATTCAAACTGCGAGTTGGCAGACATCTTAGCAGCACGATTGTACGTTTTTGCGCCAGTTATATTGCAAGCTTCTAAGGCTTTGTCTAAATTATTATGAATAACACCAAAAGCATCGGAGTAGCTGT
The DNA here is from genome assembly GCF_013393905.1 of Nostoc sp. C052. Lineage (GTDB taxonomy): Bacteria > Cyanobacteriota > Cyanobacteriia > Cyanobacteriales > Nostocaceae > Nostoc. Next base: position 181,537 of record NZ_CP040276.1, on the reverse strand, counting down.
TATAAATCCGTTCCTGAGTCGGCGTTAACTCAATTTCGAGAGTTTGATATTCAACTCCCTCGAAGGAAAGGCTCCGCGCCAGATACAGTCCCAAAGCCTTGAGATCCCTGGCGACCACTTCCATTGCAGCGATACCACCGCCCTCAATGGATTCCACAAAATCCTCACGGGAGGTAAACGGAAAGTCGCCCGTCTGCCAAAGCCCCAGACGATTTGCATAAGATAGGTTAGAAACCTTCGTCGCTCCAGTAGCAGAAACGTAGAAAACCCGTGCCTGGGGTAAGGCATTTTGCAACCTCAGCCCAACAATGCCTTGCTGGGATGCTGCAACCATACCGAGTTTGCCCTCTTGTGCCATTGCGTTACCCATGCTGTGGCACTCGTCGAAAGCGATCGCTCCCTCAAAGCCAATGCCAGCCCACTCAACGATTTGCTTAAGCCGACTTTTGCCGTTCTTTTGAGAGCGCAGAGTTGAGTAGGTGCAGAACAGAATACCTTGGGTGAAAGGGATGGGGTCGCCAAGTTTGATGTTACTCAGGTCAATGATATCTTTTTCACTACCTCCGAGCGCACACCAATCTCTACGTGCGTCCTCAATAAGAGCAGAACTCTTTGATACCCAAATGGCTTTTCTTCGTTCTTGACACCAGTTGTCGAGGATGATTCCTGCACATTGCCTTCCTTTCCCCGCGCCTGTCCCATCGCCTAAGAACCAGCCACGACGAAATTTTACGGCATTTTCTTCGCCAGTTGCCGCTACAGTCACATTATCCCATGAATCATCGACAATATAAGACCCAGAAAGAAATTCACCGTGCGCCTGACCTGCGTAAATAACGCTTTCAAGTTGTGCTTCAGATAACAATCCTTGTGAGACAATGTTTCGCGGGAGATGCGGTTTGTAAGTGGGTGGTGGTGGCGAGACAAGCGCTAGGGCTGCACTTTCGCAAAGTAGGGAAGGATGAGGTAAAGCGTCCTTGATTCTGATTCGTTGTGGGCGATAGGTTTCATATAAAGTATCTTTGAGTCCATCTGTAGCAAACCATTCGACGACTTCGTATTCCAGAATAACCACATCTGGAATTTCTGCGGAGGGTTCTGGTAAAGCGATCGCTGTACGCTTCGTTGGCAGTTTAACAACCTTCGCTGCAACGACAGCAGCTTTAATAGTTGCAGCATTCCATTGCGATGCCTGCGGCAACGTCAAAGACGAACGCCCAGGCAATTGCTGAATCAGTGCCAGTATTTCAGGCAGATTTAAAGTTTCGGTAATGCAAGGTATTTCGCTGGAGTCAGCCGGAACCTTGTCAATTACTGTGATTCTGGTGTCAATTTGCGTACCATGTTTTGAGTACACCTTGCCGTTAACCCCGACTGACATTAAAACTCGTGCTTCTGAGTGCCACCTAACAAAAGTCTCTCGCCAGCTTGGGTTAGCCGGAGAAAACCAGTTAGCAGTAATTGTTACCAGTCGTCCGCCGTCAGCTAGCCTTTGCAATGCTGAGTTGATGTGGCGAGGGGTGGCATCAGGGTTGCGACTGCTGATTTTCGGGGACGACGAAAACGGTGGATTCATCAGCACAACTGAGGGCTGAGTCTTGCCAACCAGATAGTCGTTAATTTGTTCCGCGTTTACTGAGAATAGTGGTGTACCAGCGAATAATCGCCGCAGAATCTTCGATCTATCGGGTGCAAGCTCGTTGAGCATCAGACTTGCACTGTGCAGTTTAGCCATTTGTGCTAACAAACCAGTCCCGGCTGATGGCTCCAGCACCAAATCAGTAGCTTGTATAAATCCTGCTTTGGCTACCAGAAATGATAGCGGCAGAGGGGTGGAGAACTGCTGAAGCTTTACTGACTCTTCACTGCGCCGTGTTTGCGTTGGGCAAAGGGCTACTAACTTCTGCAATTCCAATAATACTGTTAGCGGCGACTCTAATAAAAGCTTGTAACCTTTTTGACGCAGATATAAAATTTGCGCCACTTCCACAGCTTCGTAAGCATCTTTCCACTGCCATCTGCCCTCTGCCGCAGTACCGTGGAAGTGTCGATTCATCTGGGCTTGAACAGTTTTCGTAGAGAGGGGGCGGTTCTCAAGTAGTGTTTTCAAAAGCTCTTGACCAACACTTAATATTGATTGCCCATAATCTAATACTGTTTGGAAGTCGAACAGAAAACCTTGAGTGAAAAGTTGCTGTACCATTGCATCACTCACAATATTATTTTTTCACTTTTGCTATGGCGAAGCCTTTCTCTTATTAATAAATGAGGCAAGTAATTGCCTCATTTAAACCTTTGAACGTTCAGATATTTATTCTTCGGTGATCAGCCGAGGCTTAAAAAGCGAATTAACCAGCTTTACACGGTCTACCTGGCTTGCGTTTGCCTGAAGAATTTACATCAGCCTTTTTAGTTTTCGGTGACTTGTTGGCAGAATTGTTAGCTTTATTGGAACGAGTAGTACGTTTTGGTTGTGATGAAATCTCTTTAACTGGAGGCAGTAATCTCAATGTAGGGAATGAGAGAATAACTGCTTCATTACTGGTACAATGAATGACTTCATCCTCTAACATCCAAGGATCTGGCAATTTTTCAAAAGTCCGAGCTTGTGGTGTGATTACTTCTGATACTGATGGGATTGTAGAAGCGGCTATATTTCCATTGCTAACAGAAACCACATTACTAGTATAAGCAGCCGATACAAATAGTCCGTTAATGAACTGGAACATGACGAGAGTAACGAATGCCCAAAAGATAGCTACTATTGTCAAAGTGAGCAGAGATTGCATATCCATTATTATTTATCAACTAAGTATTTGTAATTTTCAATTAATTTACGCAAAGCGTCTTTGAGCCTTGTCCAAATATGAAGCGGATTTGAACATATCCTCTCTTCAAGAGAGGACTTCACTCTAAAATTAGCGTAGCGTATCTTTGATTTAATCTAACTAAATCTCTTTATTACTTTAAAACTTAGCTACAAAATAAAGTAGGTTTTAGTATTTACCTATTTGAAGATTTAAAGTATTATATTTATAAACTTATTTCCCAAATATAAACATTGGGTGAAGTCTATGGTTAAGATTTGATTGGTTAGCTAATTCTGGAAATAAAAGATTCTATTCAAACGAAAAATAAAAGTAGTCGTCACAATTAATTGAAAGTATGCCTAGCCCAACTACCGACTTAGTGCGCTCCTACCTCAAAGAAATCGGACGCTACTCTCTGCTAACCCCTGAGCAAGAAATTACAAACGCAAGGGCGTTGCAGCAGATGATGGCGATTGAAGAACAGCGCTCAAGCCTCGCACTTCAACTAAACCGAGAACCAACCACAAGAGAATTAGCTACCTCACTTGGGCAAAGCGAAGCTGAAGTGGAGTCAATTCTTCATCAAGGGGAACGAGCAAAGCAGAAAATGGTGACTGCTAACCTACGGCTGGTGGTGGCGATCGCTAAAAAGTACCAGAACCGAAACTTAGAATTTCTTGATCTGATCCAGGAAGGTACACTCGGTTTATACCGTGGCGTTGAAAAGTTTGATCCAAACAAGGGCTACAAACTTTCAACTTATGCCTATTGGTGGGTTACTCAATCAATCACACGTGCCATCGCAGAACAATCACGAACTATTCGTTTGCCGATTCATATCAACGAAAAACTGAATAAAATCAAGAAAATACAACGGGAATTATCCCAGTCGTTGGGTCGAAAACCAACTGTAGTAGAAATTGCTGAAGAATTAAAGGTTAAACCAGAGCAGGTTCGAGAATATATTCAAGCAGACCGAAAGTTAGTTTCGCTAGAAATGCGCGTTGGGAATGAACAAGAAACAGAATTAAGCGAACTTTTAGCTGACGAAAAGATTTCCCCTTTGGAAGAATTAAATTCTTCACTAATGCGCCAGAATATTAAAGAGTTGCTAGCATCCTTAGCTCCAATACAACGAGAAGTACTAACTCTACGTTTCGGGCTAGAAAATGACCATCAACTGAGCCTAACTCAAATTGGAGAACGCCTTAACTTAAGCCGAGAAAGAATTCGCCAGCTTGAATATAAAGCGCTCTCTATTCTTCGCCGTCAAAAAAGTGATATTAAGGAGTATCTTAATTAAGTTAATCGTCATTCATTTTTCCAGAATGATTCGCTTATAGTCAGGGCTGAAGCCCTGCTTTTATGCAACTTAAATGCCGATTAGCTTAGATTGATTTCTCGCTCTAGTATCATCACGGACGTAAAGGTAATATTTCCCCAGGGCAATTATCCTTGTTTTAATCATGAAGATGATGCTCTGGCTATACTATTAGTCAAAAACAAGAAACTATATTTATAAATAGCAACTTAAAAAACTAATCAATGTCCAGCAAAACAATCGATGTCCGAGAGTATACCGTCAGAGCGCACAAGCGGGAAATTCATACTCGCGTTTTCAACTTTGTGTGTAAGCAGTGTGAACAACCCACACAACGAGAAACCTTTGGTGTGCGACCGCTCTACTGTGAGCAATGCCGTCCGCCTCAACCTCCCAAGCAATCGAAATTAGTCCCTATAGGCAAGAGGAAACCCAGAGCGATGAATTATGAGAGTGGTAAAGACATAGCTGGATGATTTGTTGTCTCTTGGGTGAGTGAAGCAGTGCGCTCATTCGCCCAACCTAACTCAAACTGGTAAAAAGTAACTCTAATGAATTCACATCAAACATATTTTCTTCTTCGATTTATCTGTAGGATTAAGAAAACTTCCCAGATTAAGATTAATTGGTAAGCAACTTCAACACAATTCTCAAATCATACACTGGCTCACAAGTAGTAATACAATCAGGGGCGTGAGTTCGTTCTGGAACAAGTATGACCAATATCAACCCCCAAACGGAATATGATTCGCCGTGGAAACAGATACTACAACTTTATTTTGAAGATTTCATGCTGTTTTTCTTTCCGCAAGCACATAGGGAAATAGATTGGACACGACAGCCTGAGTTCTTGGACAAAGAATTAGAGCAGGTAGTGCGTGATGCCGAACTAGGGAAAAGACTTGCAGATAAACTGGTAAAAATATACCGCATTGGTGGCGAAGAATCCTGGATACTGATACATTTAGAAATCCAATCCCAGTCAGAGTCAGACTTTAGCGAAAGGATGTTTACCTATAACTACCGCATCTACGATAGATATAAGCGATCGGTGGCATCCTTGGCAATTCTGGGTGATGAGCAGGTAAACTGGCGACCAAATCGGTTTGGTTACGAGTTGTTTGGCACTAAAGTAGAGTTTCAGTTTCCAATTGTCAAATTGTTAGACTATCAACAACGTCAGTCTGAGCTAGAAGCCAGCCGTAACCCTTTGGCGACTGTGGTGATGGCACATTTAGCAGCAGTACAAACTCTTAGCGACAGGTTACAACGTAAGCAGCAGAAACTAAGTTTAGTGCGGAGACTTTACCAGCAGGGGTTTGAACGTGAGGATGTTCTAAACTTGTTGGCTTTTGTAGACTGGGTATTGACACTCCCCTCAGATTTAGAAAGAGAGTTCCTTTTTGAAGTAGAACAATTGGAGGCAGAGCAACGTATGCAGTATGTTACTTCTTTTGAACGCAGTGGTATTCGGTTAGGACTACTAGAAGGGATTGAATTAGGGTTAAAACTGAGATTTGGGACTGTTGGGTTAAGCCTGTTACCATCCATTTCAACAATTGAAGATGTGGAGCAATTAAGAGCAATTCTTTCAGGGCTAGAAACGGTGAGTACTATTTCCGAATTGTGTCAAATTTATCAATCGCCCACAACCGATACCCAGCAATGAGATTGAGCATCGCCCAATAGACCTATCCTCTCCTTTCTCCATAAGTCCAAAACGAATTTAACGAAAACAAACTATGCCCAAGACTTGGAATATTAAGATAGATAACTATTTTCAAGCTAACCCAAACTGCATCATCGCCACCGCCCATGTAGATTCGTTTCCAACAGACCTACCGCTAGAACCAAACATCAGGGAACCAAACCGCAAAAGCGCGACCTACAGACAAATGTTCGATTCACTGACAACCGAACCCGAAAAATTCTTCTCTCGTCACAGTGGAATCGTTCTGTCAGCGAATATTGCTAAACCTGTCAAGAACAAAACTGAACTGGAGCTAGAAGTCTTAGAAGCCAACGAGGGCGGTAGTGATGGCATTATCAACGGAGGGCATACAGTTTTAGCATTTGAGCAAGCGAAAAATTACAAATATGACCTAACCGAAGCCAGAGTAAAAGTTACGATCCACATCGGATTGAGTGAAGAATCAGCCAAAGATATAGCCCTAGCTTCAAATACTACAACACCAGTAGATTCTCGTTCCAAAGTGAATGCTAGGGGTGATTACAAATTCATCAAGCAGTATTTAGCTCAGTTAGAACAGAAAGAAGATAGAAAATTCCGCATTGCCTATTATCAAAACCAAAGCGGCGCTCCCAGAAATGCCCAGTGCAATGTCACCCATTTGCTGAAGCTCCTTTACTGCCTCGATAGAAATAAATACAACCCAGACGGCAATAAACGAACCAAGCACCCAGCAGGAATGAGTCTTCCGAGTAACATCACAGATGCAGAAAGGGAAAGATTAACTGCACTTTTGCCTCTACTAACTCATGCTCTGTGGATAGAGCAAAGACTCTACGAAATAATCCAAGACTATATCAGCAACCCCAGAAGAAAGGGTGCTAACGACCTAGCATCAATTGATATACGTAAAACGACGTTGTTGCCTGACAGCAAGTATTCATTCGGGTTTGGTGCGCCAACTGACCTCGCATTACCGATAATTGCGTCCTATCGGGTATTTTTGGACAAAGACTATAAATGGATTCTGCCGTTTAACGAATTCGCTGAAGATTTCCTGCAACACTTGTGGAATAACTATTTCCGCAAATATTTGGTGTCGGAGAAAACAGCAGGTAATACAGTCGGTACAAAAATCAGCCGCAATCAAGAGATTTGGGAAAGTTTGTATATTTCGGCGCAGAGTTATCTAAATCAGCACTTGGTGAAAATGGTCAATTCTAGTAAGTCAGAGTCAGAAGCGAAGGTGACACAAGGTACAAAAGGACGGTTGCAAGTAGGTAAGAAATAATAGTAAGCTGTCGTATCTGTAATTTTCCTTCTTCATTACAGAGTTAACAATTGTTGCAGACCCGAATGGCACGCTTGTAAAGGGAAAATCGTTGAGGCAGCGTAAGGATTGCAGAGGAGCAGGGGAGCAGGGGAGCAGGGGAGAAAGAAGAAATTTTAGGCAATTGTGTTCAGATATTTAGAAATTTCCCTATGCAATCCTTACGCTGCCTACTATTCAGCTTAACAAGCGTGCCATTCGTTGCAGACCCTAAAAAGTGCAAGTTATATGGGCGACAGCTTAGAGAAATTCAGTGATGAAAGCCCTCAAGGTGAAAGCGACGGCTGGGCTGATTTATTCAAGGCTTGTGCCTAAACTCTCACAGGTGCTTTGCGGGCAACATGAACAGCAGAAAGAAACTCAAGTTGTACGCTATCTCCAAATTTTTCTAGCTTCTCTCGCAATCCTACGCATAGTAACTCTTTGGCTTGTGGCTCTACTCTGTGCAAGGTAATCAAAAGCTTGAGGTAGTCATCAATGCTATAGGTGACTTCACACGCGGTTTGCTCGACAACCAACTCTTGAAAACAATTGGAGTCTAAAATCTCTTGTTCAAAACCCCTCAAAACCTCCGCTTGAACTACTGCGCCGTCATATCGGGCAAATGAGGGAGCATAAGCTTGATACACTTCCTCTAGAACTTGGTAAATTTCGTATTTCGGTTCTGGGGTCAGATTCCATAGCAAAATAAGAAAACCGTTATCGCACATTGCCGATGCTACCTTGGTATATCTAATCTCTGGCGGTATCCAGTGAAAGGAATTGGCTCCTAAAACCGCATTGAACTGTTTTGCTTCTAGTTCCCACTCCTCAAATGAAGTATTGCAAATTGTAACTTTTGGATATCGATCACAGTTGTGTTGTGCCAAATGATAAAAATCCTGGTTTGGCTCAATACACGTCATTGAAAAACCAAATTGAGCAAAAGCCACCGTCGCATTTCCTGGACCACAACCAACCTCAAGAATCGACGCATCTGAGTCAAGTTGGGCTAAAGCGACAGACCGATCAATTAATTCCTTTGGATAGTGTGGTCTTGCGTTGTAATAAACATCAGCAACAGAAGAATACCAAGTCTTTCGCTGTTCCAAATCCATAGAAGCTCTGGCATTTATATCTTGTCTAAAGTTTTGCATAAACTGAGGCGTGTCAGCGATGAAGTCAAATTTCATTTTAGAACCAGCAAGGGATCTGTCAAAATTTTTATTAAGGTTATTTTGAGTATTTTAACTGATTGAAAAAAAGCACTTTACTTTAACCTTTATTAGCAACGTCCTCCGTTTTTTAGGCGAAAGTTGGACTGATTTTGTTTAATATTTTAGCTTATTCTATAAGGGGCTTCTTCCTGTGGGTAAGGCTTAACTTGATGATACGAATTTGTCTCAACGTTAATTAGTCACTATACAATAGTTAACGCACTGAAGTACTGTTGAGCATTGAGATAAATGAATTCGCAAAATGAACTCCTAAAACAGCAATTGATAGAAGCGATTTCTTGTCAAAATCTGCAAGAAATTCAAAAAATCCTAAGCCTAGCACAATTAGAGGATGAGACAATAATCCTCAAAGAAGCTCTTGTACAAGTAGAGGGGAGCAAATTTTGTTTGGTTCTTGCAAGAATACGTAGGTAAAGAAAGTTATCAACAAGCCGTAAAGGATGTATCGACAAGCATGACTCAAAAACTATTTTCTTGGAGGTTTCAAGCCAGGGGTTGATTTCAACTTACACCCAGATGGTAGGATGTTGGCATCAAAGGAGGCAAATGAATATTTAGAAAATTATTAAGTTAATTCTGACCCAACATTGGGAATCAACTTAACCGGAACATGATCTTAGCAAGCTTCCCAAACCCTTGAGTAAAGGCATATTCAATCTCTGCGGGATCACAAATCTCTGTGAGTTTTGATTTCAGCCCAGGAAGTTCTCTAACCTCAATACAGATATTTACATATACATCTTTGGTTTCCACATGGAATAGTCCAGCATTTATATTTAAAAAATCACCTGTTAGCATTGAACAGTAAGTTAAGGATTCTTTCCATTGTGATTTGTACTTCATTTTAAAATAACTATCGCCTAAATTCTTTTTGAACTTAGATGACTTTTCCTGTGGTTTTGGTTCCCAGAATATACTATTCTCTAACTGCCCAAGGGCTTCTATTGTCGTTACATTAGTCGCCACATTGCTACTGCCTTGTTGTTTTAGCTTTTTCTGTTCAACAAAAGACATAGCCAAGATGCGATTCTTATGCCGTTCAAAAGCTTCCTTGTACAATTCCCATGCTTTTTTGGTAATTGCTAATTGGGATGGCTCAACCATTTTAACGATCTCGCGCCAATCTCCAAGAGTAAATTTAGTAATATTTTCAATAAAAGCGATGAAAATGGCGCTATAAATTTTAGTGGGACTCGCACCCCGTAAACCTTGCTTTTTTAGGGTATCAGTAACTAAGTCTAATCTGTAAGCAGAAACAGAAAGGTCAATTTCTGTAAGAGCAAGGTTAAAACCCTGTCTAAGTCGGATTCTGCTAAAATTTGGCTTTGCAGGACTCTCAATAGTAGTAAAATCAATCGTTTCACCACAGCTTGGACAAATAGCTTGGTGATATTGAATCAGCACTCCATCCTCGTCAACTTCGGCATTAAAATTAGCTAATTCATCAGTTAGCGGTTTAAAAATATGAGTGCAATGCTCACATTGGATTAAACCTTTGTTTTGCATTTCTGATATAGTTTTAGGCAATAAACTCCATTTGCGTGGTTCATCAGGAAGCCCATGTTTTTTCCAATTATCGGTAATATCAATAATTACCGCAGTTGGTTTTAAAGTATAAGTTCTTAGAACCCGCCCCAGCATTTGTAGCCAAAGGGTAGAGCTTTCAGTTGGACGGACACAGTAAACGCACTCAATATTAGGACAATCAAAGCCCTCGGTTAAGATTTCGTAATTAGTAATTACTTGGGTAGTACCATTGCGAAAACGCTGCAATATTTCTAATCTCTCTTGTGGGGGAGTTTTCCCATCCAAATGTTCGGCACTAATATAATTACGAGAAAATTCCGCAGCCAGGGCACGAGAATGTTCTAAGCTACAGGCGAAAATAACTGTACGAAGATTTCGTGCATATTTAAAGTAATTCTCAAGGATTTCACTAACCCCAATCTGGCTAGTGACAGCAACTGCTAGCTCTTTGGCTCTAAAATCCCCACGAGATTTTGCAACTCCAAGAGTCGAAATAGTTTGATTCGTTGCAAATAATCGAAAGTTACTTAAATACCCAGCCTGAATTAATTGAGCAGTGTCAATGCCAATAACCAAATCATCAAATAAATCAACAAAACCTTGACCGTCAATCCTCTGGGGAGTGGCAGTTACACCTAATATTTGGGCGCTTTCATAATGTTCAATTAATCGCCGATAAGATAAAGCAGTTGCATGATGCGCCTCATCTAATATCAAAAGTCCAATGTTCATTGGTAACTCTAATACCTCTCGTCTGCTCAACGTTTGAACGCTAGCAACTTGGATTCTCCGTTCGGGATTAGCCAGAACACCTGCTTTGATAATCCCAACTGGTTCACCGATAATTTGCTCTAGCTTTTCGGCAGCTTGAGATATCAACTCAATCCGATGGGCAATGACTAAAACTTGCTTTCCTTGGTCAAAGAATTTATGGGAAATATGTGCAAAACACACCGTTTTCCCGGCGGCTGTCGGGAGTTGTGCAAGCACTCGCCTATTACCATTCTCCCAAGAATTCCAAATATCTTTTATCCACTGATGTTGATAATCTCTAAGTTCGTAGGTAACAGGCATTCAATCTACCTCAACAATGATTTTTCTCCCGTGGGAATATTGCTCATTATGCCACAAGCCCTTAAAGTTAAGATACCGACAATCCCAATTTTAAAAGTAGTAAAGATGTTTTGGGTTGATTTGATGCGATTTTACTTCATCAAGAGCAAATTATAAAGATAATAACCTGGAAGTGATGCACTCCATATCAAATCTCGCCACTGTTCTAATGACTATACTTCCTTTATTATATTGGCGAGTTTTATACTGTGCGATAATGCTGGACGCGATCGCTCACGGGAGACGCGGCAACCTGTTGTCGTCTTTTGCAAGTGGTATTAGATTTAAGATGGGGAAATATACTTCTTGGAAAATCAGAAAATTTGGCATCGAACTAACAAATTAAATTCGCAATCTCAAATGCCGGCGATATTTCTAGATAAAGATGGCACTTTAATCGAAAATGTACCAAACAATGTTGATCCGCAATTAATCGAAATGAAAATCGGTGCTATTGAAGGATTACAAATACTTAGCAAAGCTGGATATAAATTAATTGTGATTACTAACCAGTCGGGAGTAGCACGGGATTATTTCCCAGAATCTGCCTTGGTGGGAGTGGAAGCGCGATTGAATGAAATATTAGAAAAAGCGGATCTATCGCTAGATGGGTTCTACTACTGTCCCCATCATCCAAATGGTGTAATATCTGAGTATGCAATTGCTTGCGAATGCCGTAAACCAAAACCAGGCTTGATTTTACGTGCAGCTAGCGAACAAAATATAGATTTAGCAAATTCTTGGTTTATTGGCGATAATCTTAGTGATGTAGAAGCTGGACATACATAGTGCAGGGTGTAAAACGATTTTGATAGATCAGGGTAATCAGTCTCAGCCCCAAATGTCTCGTTTCGGGATTGCTGACTATATTTTGGCTAACCTTTCAATAGCAGCACAGGTGATATGTAAGCATTCAGTATCTAATTTTTAGAATATCTGGCATTGAGTTATAAAAATTGCTGGAACAAGAAACCTAGAAAGATTTAGATTGATGGCACACAATCTACTATTTTAGTCAAATAATTTGTCCTTCTACAATAGACTTCTCAAATATGCCGCACCAGTATAATAAATAGTTCCTTATCGTCTAGTAGTTCGCCAAGGAAACTTGGCGGGGTAAAGGGAAAGGGGGAAGGTGGGGCCCCCTCTGGGGATAAGGGGCGGGGGGAAAGGGTTTAAATCCCTTACCCTTTTCCCTTTCCCCTTTTCCCAGTCCTCACTTAGCATTTTTGGGTTGGCAGACTACTAGTGCTTGAAATGACTGTACCTGTTTAAATCCGGCTTTTTTCCATACTTTGAGCGCACGTTCATTAAATGCTGCCACTGTAATGCGAAATAAGGTGGGATTAAACTTTGAACGTGCAAAATTGAGGACATCTGCTATGTACATCTGTCCCCTTCCCTGACCCGTGAGGTCGGGGCGCACTCCCAAACCAATGTCAAGTGAGTCTTTTGTATAATCACCTCCTGGGACTTGAGCTTCTTTACCAAAGCAGCAAAAACCAATCAGTTTCCCATTGTCAAGAATACTATAGTAAGCGTTTTCAGGGTCTAAAAACGACCCAATTAGTGTTTCATCAGATGTAGTATTATACATTTGGTAAGGTGGCTGATAATGCCAGCGAGTAAGTTTTTCTGCCTCAGCCGCATTCATCGGTTCAAAGCAAAAGTGCATTGACATACTCTCAACCGCTCACCCTGTACCTTCTGCTAAAAGTCTACTTCTTCTCGTTATTTACCAACAGCCTCTCGCCATCAGAAAAATTCACAATCTGCGTCAAACGTCGTTAAATATGTAACTATATTTGCGATGAAAGCTTGCCGTTTCGCAGTGGCGCGGCAATCCATTTCTCAACCAAATCGGAATTCAACTCTACATACTCTACTAACAACCCATCCGAGTGCTTGGCATATAGAAAGCGACCAGTAGGTGCAGGCTTGATTTCTTGTGTAATCTCGGCTCCACCTTCTAATAAAGTGCTTCGAGTCTCATCAAGATTGTCTACGATATAAGGACCGTGGCTGTCTCGGATTGGGACGAGTGATTCATCTGTTCCGCCGACGATAAACGTGTCTCCGATCGCTATCAATTCCCAGTCATTGAAATTAAGGCGTAAGTGTGGTTCTGTTTGATGCAATTTCTGAAACAGTTCAAGCGTTTTGTTGGCATCATTAGTAAACACACGAGCATAAGTTTTTAGAATCATCAGCACCTCCTTCTTTATACGTTATCTACATATTAAAATCCTTGGCACAGATTTTTTAATGTCGGTATGCTTTTGAGAATTGAGGATGGGGTGTTTGTGACACCTAACTCTATTCTCCAACGTTCATCCCCTTTAGAACACTCAATTTCCCTGAGTTAAGCGATGATTCAATGGATCTGTTTCTAAAGACAGATATTTAAGTGCGATCGCATTGAGACGTGAGCCAGGATTGCTAAACCTGCTAGCTCTACGTAGCTCGAAAATCCGCCTCAACCTCCTAAGCAATCGAAAGTAGTCCCTATAGGCAAGAGGAAACCCAGAGCGATGAATTACAAGAGTGGCAAAAGTATAGCGGGGTGATTCTTTGTTTTGAGGTAAGGGTGATACCTTCTCTTCTCTTTCAGAGACGAACTCGCGTTCGGCACATCTTTGACGAACGCCAAGGGAAAAAGCGGTTACGCCATCGCACGAAAGCGAATGAAGCAGTAGTTAATGTGTGAGGTTACGGCAGCTGCATCAAGTGGCCAGCCGTAACGAGGCTGTGGATTGGCTGTTGTAGGGGTTGGGGATTTTGCCAAACCGTATCTGTCATCCTTGCAAGCTTTGCTGCTGGCGGCTGTTGAAAAGGAGTACAACCTTGTGTGGAAGCAGCAGTAGTGACGAGACAGCAACGCCACAATAACTACTATTTAATGAGAATTTGCCTAATTTTCATAGCGCTCGATGAGGAAATTATGGAGTGACGCTCACTTATAATCAAAATATGATGATTTTGAAGTAGAGATAAAATGCGTAAACAGACCATTCAATATACATCATCCTTAGATGCTTTGGTTGCCGTCGCCAAGCGACTCAGTGTGTATGAAAACCAGCAAAAAATGGACTCGGAAGATTTTTTTTATCAGTATAATCAGGGAACATTACCAGATGATGTTCTATTTATAGAATGGGCAAATGATTACCGCCATTATCTGGTTTTGCGTCAAGAAATAGAGCAAAGATTGAACTATGCTGCCTAACATTCTATCTGATTATTTAAATCAAGTAGAACAAGCAATTGTTCAATGTCCAAATATTTATGTGGAACGTTATGAAGAAGAAATTTTAACATCCCTTCGGGCTAATTTAAGAATTAGATTGCGTTTAGCTCAAACACACTTATTAGAAATAAACGAAGCTATAGTAATCACAGACAATCAGTTGGAATTTCTTGATTATCGCTACCATTTTCAGGATGAACGAAATTGCCTGGTTTTTCGTTATGATAGTACGCCGCATTTTCCTGATATCTCTACCTTTCCGCATCACAAGCATTTACCAAATGATGTGATTAGTTCTCAGAAACCGGAAATTACTCAAGTATTAAAAGAAGCAACCGAATTATTGAAATAGTGTCAGATGAGTCTTATATCAGGAGCAATTTCATGGATGATAATCTGGGCAATTCTCATTATCCCATCCATGCGCGTGAATTCCACAGACTAATATATTCCCCTCATACTCAACTCCATGATAGTTAGTGCAACCGATACAAGCTATTGATCGGCTAACTTCATCATCAAAATCAAAATCATCATCATCATCCTCCGATTCATCAACTCGAACTAAGGATGCATTACAGTTGGGGCAGGTTTGAATATCTCGCCCCAAGTCTTTAACTAGACAAGTGAGCGATTGCCACGAAGTCATGGCCTCACCACTGTTGCTAATATGACTAGTGAGTGACGAAAAATAGGGGTAACTGCATTGGCATACGACCACCTCACCATCAGTATGCGGATCGTAATGAGCTTCTAGATATTCTTGGGCAATTCTCCAGTTTTGTTGCTTAGAAATACTTTGTGGCTCACCTTCATAGTTTACCTCCCACAGTCTCTCATCGTGAAAAATCCTAAGAGAAAATGATGTATAGTCATGAGCTAAATTTTCTAGTTCGCAATGACTTTTGGCATTTTTGTAATCAAAACTGCGATGCTCAACTATTAACTTATGCTCACGGGGATAAGACTGGATTACCAGATACTCTCCTTCATAAAAGGGATTATATTTGGTAGCAATTCGAGGGTTGAAAAATAAGAAATCCCGTTCAGTATCCATATAAATAAATTGTAATTTTTCATTTGTCCAACATAGCTGACAGAGCCAACACTGATATGTTTTGAAGATTAACTTTTTCCCTTCGCTAGCCTTCGTACCTCACTATAAGTAACAAATACAATACTTAAGCAAGCAGTTGAATTGACTACGAATGCAGGCAGACGACCACCAGTTAGCAATAGCATTACTAAAAACCCAATGCCGACTTGAGTTGTTTGTTTAACTAATAAACTGAGGCGATCTCTGACATCAAAAATTTTCATTCATCCTCCTAATCCCAGAAAAAACTTACTCCAAACACTTTGCTCTTTTGACGCTGACTCTTGTGAGCCTAAAACATTCTGTACCCCTCGCTGATTACTCTGAATCTCCTGCATATTGAGAGTGTAAATAGTTTGGGCTAACTCTGGATTCTCTTCTAACAGTTCGGCTTCAAGCTCCAACTCCTGCTGCAACAACCGGGCGTTTCGACGCAAGAACATCTGCTGGTTGTACCGCCTAATGATAAGTGATTCTGAGAGTTGTAGTTGTTCTTCAAAACTCAAGTCTTCGTATTCGTTAAACATCTTCGTGAACTCCGATTAAACTAAAGTACTCGGCTGAAAGTTCCATCAAGTATCTGAGTGCCAAGCAATTACCGTAGTTAGTGTATATTTGAGTTATTGTATGCAGGATGAACGGAATATTATCCGGTGTGACGTTTTGGAACTGAATGGCTAGATTAAATGCTGAGTTTTCATCTTCTGGCTCTAGTGGCGGTGCGTCTGTCCAGACTATTAAACCTCGCTTGTCCAGTTCTGCTAAAGAAATATCATTTATAGCATCAACAACTGAATCTGGTGCATATTTTAGCAATAGCTTAATCATAGACAATTCCTCCATACAATAATTGATACCCTAGCCTCAATCTTGTAATAAATTCGTTAGTATTGCGATTCCCCCAAACAGGATTACTACGGCTTTTTATCCAGTTGATTGGACTATGACAAATCTCATTATGACAACGGTAGCACGTAGGAAATGTAGATTGACCAATGATGTCGTTGCCGTAGTAAGCGTGATGGATTTCTTCACTTTTCTTAGTCAAGCAAACGACACAATAATTGTGAGTTTTTCTGTGAGCGATTGCTACTTGTTTTCTGTACTCTTTGGGATTACCATATCGAGCGCTCCAATTTAATTGTCTGGGTAGCCGAGATTTTCTAATAGTAATTTTACTCCCTTTTCGTTTAACTCTTGCCCGGTTAATTCGTGCCACTTTTGTTTGATTTCCTGAAAATGTGGTCTTCTCCCTAATTCTGTTGCCCATTTTCTAATTTCTTGATACCAGTCAACCTGCTGCTGTGAGGATTGCTGATTATTTTTAGAACTATTAACAGTGTCAGCATTCGGTTTGGAATCCTGTTTTTGTTCCAGACCTTTGATATCAAATTCCGGGATTAGGGCAACGAAGGGATTAGACCGAGTGGGAATTACTAAGGCATAACGTACACCAGCTTTATCTAGTAGTTCGCAAGCTTGGCGTAACATCTCTAAAATCTCTTTTTTGACATTTACAAAGTCTTGGGGATGGTCAAGAATATAAGAGGATGTTTGCCCTGTGGCAATAAAACAGACGTTCTTTAAGGACGGGCGACTAAATCCGGTTTCTCCAGAGAGTGGGGACTGGCCCATAAACACCCCATGTCCTTTAAGTCCGGCGGTGAATTTGATGATATAGTTCCAAAAACCTTGCAAGTCTTTGGCGGTATCAGCATCAACCATTCCTGGAAGTCCCTTGCCACCACCAAATACAGAGTCCACCTCATCTTGAGCAAGAAATAATTCGGGAACACCGTGACATTCACCACCAACAATTGATACTCTTGCTTTCTGTTTGTCAATTTGGTCTGTGGCAAAGATGACCCAATTTATTAATTCTTTCATGCCGTCAAACTTACGGCTAAACTTGCACAACCATCTAGTGACATCATCTTTTGGATCGCTGCCGATGACAATCGCTGGCGTTTGAGATTTTGCAGCAATTTTGTTGATAATCACCCCAGCCAGCGTAGACTTCCCAGATTGTGTTCCACCAGATAGGTAAAAATGGTGATTGCTGCGAAGAGTCATATTTTGATTAGATGCAGCATCACACAGTTCATCAATCCAAGCACCATCAATTCTGATGTACTCAGGATAATTAGCTGCGATCGCTTGCAGAATTTTCATTGCACCCGGATTAATCACCGACTGCACCGATTCTTCATCGATGTCAGCAATATCGGGATTGGGAATACCAGTCGGTGAAGGTGATTGTTGTGCTGGCGGTTCTGGAAGTGTAACCAACCCTTGCAACTGATATTCAGCTATCCACCGGGGGCGCTCTTGTACTGGTAGCCGATTCACGTAATCAGCAACTCGGCGTTTGGCAGCGATCGCAGTGGTGACATAATCATAAACAGCCTCACCTTGTAAATGCTGTTTAAGTGCTTTGAGGTCAGCTTCTAGCAAAGACTGGTAAACTTTTTCCTTACTTTCGCTGATTTGGGCGGATACCCCAAATAAGCCAGCACTAACTGTTCCAGCACCAAGTAGCATCCCGGTTGTTATTCTGTCAGTATTTAAGAAAAAAGGAGCAGACAGACATAACACTGTACTTGCTCCTAAAGAACATAAAATACTCCGTTCGGCATGAATGACGCTACTGGCAGTTAGACGTTGTAATTCAAATCCCATTACCTCACCCCCAACGCAACACCGGCTGCAACTAAAGTCAAAAACACAAACAGAAATATGACTCCAGGCATTAATCCAATAATGAAAGTTTTGCGGTTAAAGCCGAATCCTTTAATGACTAAACCGCCAAAGTTGAATAACCCCAGAACTATGCAGCAGATAGAGATTATGCCAATAAACCAAAGAATGTATCGACTAACGGGGCTGGCAACGGATAAATAACCCATAAACATAGAAAAGCCAACCCCAGACACTGCATATCCTATATGAGAGAGCTTGATTTGCATAATCAGAATCCAGAAGTCAGGAGTCAGAAGTCAGAATGGAATTAACATAACTTGTTAGTAATTTGCTAACTTCTTCAAGTTGGTTAATTGCGTTTGCCATATCACCGTAATTTAAATCCCTAGCTAGGATTAAATAATATCTACACTCTTCTAAAGAACCCTGTGCCGTGTTCATAAATCTTGCTTTATCTGCTCTCCCTTTTTTCTTAAATCCCTCAGCAATATTAGCGGCGATAGAAACAGATGCACGTCTAAATTGTGAGGATAACCCAAATATTTCTGACTTAGGAAATTGACCAGTCAGTTTATATACGTTCAAAACAAATTGATGTGCTTTCTGCCAAACTATTAAATCTTGAAATGTTTTTGCTGCTTGTCTCATTTATTCTGACTCCTGACTTCTGACTCCTGACTCCTGATTTAGAACCTGAAACTATCACCCACTTCATCAAATGCTTTTTCGTATCCCCCAAGTTGACGCTGCTGTTCCTGGGAACCGAAGGCATGACGAATTACCGCTTCCCCATGTAGCGCCCTAGTTCGCTGCAAATCTTCCTCAATCTTCATGGCTTCTTGGGAATATGCCAATTGGTTTTTATACATCTCTGCCAAAGATTGCAACTGCTTAAGCTTGTGCCGGGAAAATTTAGTGTGCAGCCATTTCTGTGCTTTTAGAGTACCAGCTACTTCTGCTTCATCAAGAACCTGCTTTGCTGTAGTGTAAGCTGGCAATGTGTAGCGATCGCGGATTGATGAAGGTAAATTACCCTCAATTTGGGTAGCATCCCCAACCCTTAAATCTGTTGATACTACTCCATCACCTTTACCGCCGAATAAACCAGGAAGCCATTTTCCTAACATTCTCCTCTCCTCTCCTCTCTAACTACTTAAAATTGGTATAAGTCTGCTGAACTTGTTGAACTTGTGAGCCGATATATCGGGTTATGCCATATATGCCCATGAACGAAAACATCAATATAGTAAAAGCTGCGATCGCAGTTTGAGCCATCATCCCTCGTTGCATTAACTCCTCAATCTGTCTATTGGACTGCGATCGCGCCTTTGACTCATCAATAATTTGCTGGACTACCAGGAATTCTTCTGGAGAGAGGTTTTCTAGTGTCAGCCCCGACAGATTCAACTCGCCGTCCTTCTTCAGGTGAATATTTAATACTTTGCGATGGATTTGGTCTTGTTGCTCCATATATTGCCACGCCCAAAACGAGGGTTAATAGCAGCAGATTTAGTGCTGCTGCTACCAAGATCAATTTATTCGGTCGCATCTGCATTGCTAGCAGAGAGATAGAGCGATGCAATCTCCTGACCGAAACGAAAAAAGGCTTCTGGTTCCCCCTTATAATCTCTGGCGTACTCTGCGATTTCTGCTAGATATTCGTTAGTTACACCATCTAAATCTTCAATAGTTTTTTGTGCCTCTCTATGAGCGAACTCTCTGACTCCTTGGTTAATACCAGTGCTGAAAGCAGAAATTTCTTCTAACTTCTGTTTTGCTTGGTTGGCAAGAGCGATTTTGTAATCATTCATGTCCTCTTGCGCTTTTTTAGTCTTGGCTCTTGGTCTTTTCGCTGCTTTTCCATTCGAGGCATGGCTAGTAGCAAGTGTACCAGATTGCCCACGTTCAAGAATTATCTGGTCAGCGAGACTCATAGCATCATCATCACTTAATGTATCTGAATCAAGCCCACGCTTTTTTAACTCTGCCAGTAAGTCTTCGTCTGAGAGATTAATATCATTACCTTGTAGCAAAGAACGTAAAACTTCCATCATTAACTCCTAGCTACGAATGTTTTTATTTTCAGGAAACGTAAATTTCGTTTGAGAAACTAATTTGACAATCCACTTTTGAATTTCATAACTTGTGTAAACTCTATCAACACTAAAAGGGCATTTTATCTCCTGCCCCCAACGGTAAATAGTGGCTACAGAAGGATGTGGCTTTAATCGCTGGAGTGCAAGTCGTAACTCATCACCTTTACAAACCAACTTTGGAAGATTGTCCAAAAAGAAACGATAGCGATTTACATCAGCGATTCTAATAGCTTTATAAGGATTGCGTTTCCTCAATTCCCCATAAGCCTTGACTTGCGACATGAAAGAGATATCATTTTCGTCTTTGATGTTCAAGCGCTTTTTAACTCTTTGCCAAGTCCGGTCACACACCTTTCTGCCAAGCGATCTCTGGTACTCCAATCTCAATTTAGATGCCATTTCCTCCTCTTTTGCGACAAACTAGATTTTTTTTCTCAATCGCTTCTATCCCTTGCTGAATCAGGAATAGGACTCGCCGTGAGAACCTTTAATTGGATTTAATGATGAGAATTTTATTGGTCATAAACCCCAAACCCCTTTGATGACGTAAAATTTTGGTTAATTTTGGCGACAGATTCTCATGGCTTGTCGCTTCATACATATAAAAATACCCGCTTTTGTTGGGCGGGTCATTACTTGATTAACTAATAGTTAATAAACAGGAGTTAGGAGTCAGAATTCAGGTGGTCACTGAGCGTAGTCGAAGTCAATCAGAATGGTATCAGAGGTGGATTCAGACCTGCACTTTTCTTGTTGACCATACTTGCACCTTGTTTTGTTACCACCAACTTTTCTTACTTTGTGGGTTGCTAGAATATCGGTTATTCATCTGTCTGACTTCTGACTCCTGACTCCTGTTTCAACAATTAAGCAACAAGATTTCGTTTAAGTTCATAGAGCCGAGCTATTAAAACGAATTTAAGCATATTTCGTGTTCTCTCAGGCATCTGAGGAAATTTGATGCCGGGGCCCCATTTGATCTGCACTGTTTTGAACGGTACATCAAGTTCTCTTGAAAGAATTGAACAGTACTCTTTGAAAATTCCGCGTTCGCTTTCAAGGCATTCTACTGACTCCAGAGACATTCCAGTATAAGCAGATTTTATTTGTCTACAAAAAGTTAATGGAGATATATCTGGAATGCGCGTTTTTGGTAACATCTATAAATCCTCCAAGGTTTGTTGGGGGTAGTGCTTCGGCACGAGCGATCGCAGTCTTAACGCGATGCGATCGCTTAATAAATTTATCGAAACAGAATTCAGCAATCAAGAGTCAGGAGTCAGGATACAACTCGTGTAGTCCGACCGGAAAAGCTCATTTTTCACTCATATTAAAGAAAGCATATTTAGTGGTCAACTTTCCCAGTTGTGTGTCTGAATTCTCCCTGTTTAATTCTGGTTCCTAACTCCTGACTGTATTTTATTACCATACCGTACCATACAAAAATTTGCATCTATGACGTAAACTACCGTACCATCAGAAAACTAATTGCTCTGCCGAATATGCCGAAACCAGGATTTAAAACCATAACAGTTCCTGACTGGATTATTGAGGAAATTAAGAGACAGCCTGACTATAAAGGGAATCAAGCTGCCACTTTGGGGGCGCTTGTTAGGGATGGTGTTGCGGCTCGTGGCGGAGAATTGGAAAACCCAGCAATATTCCTTGCACAAGTACTGAATCACTTACCTAATTGGGAGCGGCGCGAATCCTGGGAGTTGGCGCTGACTATTTTGGGTTGGTTGCAAGAAACAGAGCATGATGCTGATTGATCGGATTGATAAAATTGGTTCATGGGTAATTTTGGTGCTATGCGAACAAAAGTAAAACTAATTTGCGGTCAAGATAACACGATTGTGGAAGCAGATTTAGTGGAGCTATTGCAAAAGCACGTTGATGATTATGCCAACAAGTGGAAAGAAGAATTAAAACTGCACGAGCAATCAGATAAATTTTGGGACTGGGAGTTTAAACTAGAGTTTGTCATTAATAGACAAGCAAACCGCGAAGGCTATGCGATTGAATACGAAGATGAAACTCAAGGATTAATGCTGATTGAAACCCAAATGCACGGTTCTCGTCTACAAGAGGGAAAACGCTTGATATATATTGATGGCATAGCTACCGCACCTTGGAATCGGTTATATATCCAACGTCCGCCAAAATTAAAAGGTGTTGGAACTGCATTTTTGGCGTTTGCCAGAACTCGCAGTTTAGAGCTAGGTTATGAGGGCAGAGTAGGGTTACATTCACTACCTGGAGTAGAAGAATTTTATGATAACCAAGGCATGATTGATGTCGGAGAGGATGAAGATTACGACGAACTAGTTTATTTTGAGTATGGAGTTTTTCGTTCTCCTGTATGAGGTAGTAAAGCTAAATGAGTCAATTATTTGATGAAGAATCTTTAAGAAAAAGTGTTGAAGCTGAGGATAAAGTTGGTGGCAAGATTGGGGCTGGATTAGATTGGGGGTCAGCATTTGGTTCCTTAATGGGCAATCTAGAACTTTTGGGACGTTTCACAACGTTGCGTATTTCTCTAAATAGAGAAGTGCGGTTGCTGCTGAATAATTGGAATTTAGGCACAGCTACGAAAATTGCCGTAAAATCTGCAAGAGAAAGAATACTTGAAAAGTTGAGATTGCCAACCCTAGAGGTAAGAGAATACATACTTGCCACTCTGGAAAATGATGAGCTTTATGGTGAAGAATTCATTTCTAATCGAGAAATACTGCGCGAACTTCTTGGATTGTTATTAAAACAAGAAGATTGGGAAACCATTGCAGCAGTCGCAGCAGAGTCGTTAAAGAAAGAAATTATACATCAAGCTGTTGGTGAAAAGATTTCAGCATAAGTTATATTTTCAAAAGAAAACTCATGATCTTGTTTCTAAAGAACAAAGTTTTGTACAAGATGATGTGACAACTTTTGAAGTTTCCATACGATCGCTCCTATTATTGTCTTAATTGTGTTTGTACTACTCGCTGCTTCCTTTTCTCTACCAAAATCTGACCGATAGCTCCCCCAGTACCCAGCCCCAACATTCCTGTCGCAATCATATACATTGCATTCTTGCCAAAAAATTGCACTCCTGAATATCCGATAGATATGGACGCTAATGTACCAGTGAGACTTAAAACAATTACTTGTACTTGATTTCGTTTCATAATTTAAATTCCTTTGCTTGATAGAGATTATGATCGGGAGCATCCACTTTTGGCAGAAAGACTCATATTGCAAGCAACCCATTAAGATAAGCACAACGAACAGAAAGGATCTGGTTGACACTTTCTATATTCCACTGTGCGCCAGAAATTTTAATTCTTGCGCCAATTTGTTTGATAGCAGACTCGACTGCACCAGAACCAATAGAACACAATTGTTCAGCTTGGTAATAGCTGTAGTTAATAATGCGAGAGCGATGTTTTTCGAGATAAGCGATGAAGTTTTTAGCTTGTTTGCCCCGACAATGTTCAAATAAAGCTTTAGCTTTTTTTACTTGACCATGCCATAAAAGAGTTTCAGCAGCTTTGAGTCGCTTTAAAGAACCACCAATTTTATAAAGATTTTCCTTGAGATGATACCAATCCAAAATTTCCCAACGTTCAAATGGTTCAGTTCCAAATTCCTTAACTAAATTCCAAACTCCATCATGACCATCTCCTAAGCAAATAAGTGGATTCACCAAACATTGGCTATTAACGTAATCAATTAATGATTGGTTGTCATCAAAAAATGCACCATAGTAAATGCCTTGCAGACGAACAGTTTTATAGTCTCGCCAGTGACAGCCTGCTTTTGGTTTACCCCTGAGTCGGACTTTTCCTCCATCTACGCTGACTTCTGAAACTGATTGTTTAGCAAGTGGTAATTGAAAATCTTGT
This sequence comes from Nostoc sp. C052, assembly GCF_013393905.1. Lineage (GTDB taxonomy): Bacteria > Cyanobacteriota > Cyanobacteriia > Cyanobacteriales > Nostocaceae > Nostoc. The sequence goes on along the minus strand of NZ_CP040276.1, from coordinate 157,506 downwards.
GACAGCACTAGTTTTTGTTGCGTTGTATGTCCAACTTTCACTCCTGTCAATGCCTCAATTTCGATTTCTGCTTTTTGATATGATTCGTTAGCTGATAGCCTCAAACAGCACTTTTGAAGTAATGGACTTAATCGACTCCTTGGTTTCAAACCCAGCCTCTGTATCTGTTTAGCTTTTAATTTTAATTCGCCTACTAAACTTTTGATTTTCCTGGTTTTACCTACTTTTGTTCCAGTTCTCTGTTCGATAAAAAAAGGGCTATTTCTGGGCTGACTAGTTCTAATACTTGACTGCGAACTGTTTTTTCTATGCCTTCAAGGTCTGTCAGCTTACTTTTGTCTGCTTCTTCATACAGCAGTGTTGACAATTCTTGTAAGCAGGTTTTGATCCGTTCTTGTTTCTCTTGGTTCATAGTCTGCGATCGCACAGGGTTCTTTCCTTCTACATTTTCTCAGAAATGGTAAATCTTCCAAAACTGGATGCTCCCTTATGATCTTTCTTTTGCTTCACCAATACTGAACGCAAGTACTGCCGACAAGCTGCTTCTCCCCGACAAATCAAAATCCTTAGCGCCTGTACTTCCTGTATCGGAGAAACACAAATTTCAGCGATGGCTGGAATTAAATTCTGTTGTGAACGCACATAGTCTTGATGGTGCTGCTCTAATTCCTGAATCTTAGAATTCAATTTCTGCATTTGCCGTAATGCTTGAGTTAAGGAAGATTCTTTATTTTGAGAGCGATTATTCAAAGTGAATGTCATATTATTGCTCCTATGTACAACATTAGATTGATCGGCTGACCAATCAGAACATTTTTCATCAAGTAAGCGTGGGGATGAACAGTATTCAGTACTGCCCGTTGAGAAGGGAGGCTCATCTTTTATTGTTGGTTTTTTCGGCGGTTCGTGTTTGGATAATAAAGCGCTGAAGTCGTAAATCGTTACTGTTGGTTTTGGTTCTACTTCAGGTTTTGGTTTCGACTCTATGGCAAGTTCAGGAATGCCTAAACCAAGTGCATTTTTAATTTCATGTTCCATGACTGGATTCTCCTTGTTGAGAAAATTGCTCTACCTGCTCAATTGCGTCCACTATTTCTCCTAAAATACTGAAAGCATCGTTTAGCACAACATCATTTGAGGTAGAAAAGTGTTCTAACGATTGAATTTTACGATAATCTCGACTACTCCCCACAAGCTGCAATGTATATTGACAACCCTGCAATATAGTCCGAATCTCTGATGTGGTTAACTTGATTTCCATCGTTGTTTATCCCCTAAAACTTATCTCGTTGAATACTGAAACCCGCTCCAATCAAAGCACTGCCCAAGAAACCTGAAAAACTAACTAACATCATCCCCAAACAAATGTTCTTCTGATGCTGCCAATATTGAGAACTTGTAGCAATCTCCATTCCCCAGCAGCCCATCGCCCCTACTCCTGCAAATCCGGTAAAAAGTAGGGATAAAATTGCAGTTGTTTCTATGATGTGGTCAATGAAAATCCTGGGGTTGAATCTTTTTCGAGTCTGGCGGCGAAGAAGCAATTTACTCTTGTGGTCTAATTGGGATTGGTAAACAACTTGTTTGTGGCTAGTCATTTGGCATCCTCCAATTCAACAAAAAATCCCGCACCAGTATTATTAATCTTCACCAACTTTTGATTGACCAGTGTTTGAATCACGCTAAGACTAAAGTTTATAGTGCATAATCGAGCGCTACCTCCACAACGACGAAGGTAGTGTAGGCATTGGTGCGACTGGTCGGCAGTGGTGGGGTAAGTGGATTTTCTCGGCATAATCTTCGCTATGACTCTATGATTTGTAAATGATGTGGATTGAAAAAAAATCCTTGACCAGGCGGCATATCTGGGAAATGAACACAAACCATGCCGTGTCCTGAATACTGGATGACTGTACCTGTTTGCCCTAACCTTGGGTCTTTTTCTGTCAGTGCTTTAATGACTTTGATAACTGAATTAATTGGTGGAAGATTAGCCATTTTTAATCCTTTAATAAACAGCTTATTATTGATTAGTAATTTGAGTTTTCGCCGATACCATATTGCCATTTGAGAAAACTGACGGGAGTACAGATTTCTGACCAATCACAAGCTCCCATTGGGGCATTCCAGTCTTGTCGATATTCCTCTCCAAAATACCCCAGTTCCCAATGCCAATCGTCATCAGCAATCTCAGGTAAAGGATAAGTGCTGGTGATACTCTCTCCAGACTCATGAAAAATATGAGTCCTTAGCACGGTTTTACCTTCAAAGATTTCGGTGGTTTGAATTATTACCAATCCATATTTACCAAGCGCACGAGTGACAGCATCCAAGACAGCATCTAGTGTTGCATATTTGCGCTTGTAGTGAGGATTCGTACCGTCTTTTTGAATCTGATTAAACTCTGCCTTTGCTTTGATTAAAGCTTTGATTAGTTCTTGCATTGCTTGGCTCCAAATTATTGCCAATCATTTTCGTTGATATCACCAGACACTTTTTTGCTAGACTTAGCTTTACTTATCTGAAACTCTGAAGCTTTCAACACAGGCATTGCCGCTTGTTTTACTGAAGCTTTGGCTTGGTGATAGAGGAATTGGGTTATTCCATCAGCGTCTTCCCCATCCTCAACTTGCGCCCAGAGAGAGCAGCCTAGTTCGAGTGATTCGTAGTCGCCTAAATTAAATTTTCTGGAGTAGCTAACAGATACAGTTGTAAATTTCATGTGATCCGGTTTTGGTAAATATTGGTTGTTAATTTTTTTCGTTAGTTATCAACCATTCCAATGCTGAGTATTTGATCGAGAAGATTGGAGATTGAAGATCGCAGATTGGAGATTGAATGTTTTTGGTACAAGCCCAGCAAGAAAGTGGGCGGAATAAATCTAAAATCGTCAATCTCAAATCCTCAAGCCGCATCTCTTGTAGGTGCAGTCAATCTCAAATCTACAATCGGCAATCTACAATTGTTTGACATAAATCGCTAGCTTTTACACCAATAACTCCTGGCTGAATTTCAGTAGTCAATTCCTCAATTATTGAATGAAAGGCAGGGTCTTCATCATTGATTTCTAGCTCAATCAAACCTGCTTTGTTTGATACAACAATTGCCCAAATTGGGCTTTGCTTGAGGAATACTGGTTGCGTAGAGTTTCATACTTCTGATTCCTGATTAAACTTGACCTCGACAATTTCTTCAACACAACCCATCGCTTGATCCAAATAGTGCAGGACATCGCCCAAGTGAGTTGCTGCCTCTGGGTCAATCTTCTTGTTAGCAATCAACAAGAGCCAATTTTCATCTTGAGCGATCGCCTGAATCTTCAGATAGCACGAGTTGAACTGGTTCAGTATTTCTGTGGTTTCCATTGGTATTATTTATGAAGCTAAATAGTTTTATTGAGGAGGTGGGCTGTCAAGACCCACCTTTTTCCTTACGCTGCAACTAAATCTCTAGTTTCTGGCACGTATCTTTTTAACCTTTCCCACTCCTCAAAAGTTAGCGAATCGAATTCTTTATCTAGTACACTGCGGCGTAAGTATAGATAGGGTTATGCCGCCAAAAGCTTCCCTTTAAAAGTCCATTGAAAAGGACGAGCTAACTTTTGGTTAAAGTAGTCAATAAAATTCAATATTTGCTGTTTGAGATCCGCTTGAGAAGAAAAACTGCCTCTAGACAAGAGTTTGCGTGTGAGAATACTAAACCAAATTTCAACCTGATTGAGCCAAGAGCAGTGCTTTGGGGTGAAATGAAAAACCACCTTGTGCTGAGGATTGGCTAAAAACTGGGCGCGGGTACTCATCGATTGGAGGATGCCAGACTGGCCTTTAATGCCCAAGGTGTCAAGGGCGATGCCTTCAATGTCAGCAATCCATCTGACTAAGGATTCCGATTGATGGATATTCAGACAGTCCATAATCAAATGCCAGCAAGAGGCATTTGGGTCAGAGGCAATTAAGCGTTGGCAATGGGACAAGAAATCGGCTTCAGTCCGAGTCTGGTCAATGGTAGGAACCACAACTTGACCTGTAGCAACATCAAAATTGGCAATTAAGGTTTGGGTGCCATGCCGAATATATTCAAATTCTCGACATTCGACTTTGCCTGGTCGCATCGGTAAACTAGGAAGTACACGTTCGGTGGCTTGAATACCGGTCATTTCATCAATGCTAATCGTGCGTTCTCCCTGAATAGCTCGTATTGGGGCACTCAAATAGTTTTGGCTAATGTCTTCCACCTTAACTTCAAAATCCGGGTCATACGGGGGGAAAAAGCCAGTAACGAGACTGGTGTGGTTTGAGTTCTGCTTCAGCTAACCATCGTCCGACCTGACGGGGGGATATTTGCTCCACAATACCAAGCTTTATCAACTCATCTGCCAGTTCATGAGAACTCCAATGACTGATGGGACGACCGTATTCCATCGGGTCACGGCACGCCATCGCCATGCATTCAACTTGCTGTTCCAGGGTAAATTTTAACGGCGAACCAGGACGCTGGCGATCGCGCAATCGCTCCATCACTGTCTTGGATTGCTCGGTGGTCTCAACCCAATACTGTCGCCAGTGCCGCACCATCTTGATACTTATATCGAGCGTTCGAGCAATTTCGGCATTGTTTTGCCCCAACGCGGCTTTTAGCACAATCCGGGCACGTTGTGCGATTTGCTGCGGCGTACTCGGTCGATTCACTAACTTTTCCAGGGCTTGCTGGTCAGTATCACTCAGGGTGATTGTCAGCGGTTGGCAGGGCATGAGTGGTCAAATTAATCTCGTCATTTATACCCTAACTGAATTTACGCCTTCCTGTACTAGTAACTCTTCTTCCGTGGGTGGTTGTTCTGTAGTCGCTGTTAATCTGCCTGTCATCGTCAAAAATTCATCTAGTCCGACTGCTGCATCAACCGGCTCGGCATATCGAAGAGAATCCACTCCGTTAGACCAGTGCGTAATGTGTTGAAATATTACCCCAATCATGGAATCAGATTTGTATACTCGGTAATTTCTGGGGCAAGCTCCATTGACATACACGAGTTTGTAGCCAGGGATTTCCATGACCTCTGCATTGGGGTCTGTTGGAGGCAGGAGTATTTTCTCTGTTGGATCATCTAACTGGGCTTCTTGAAGAGAAAATGGGCTAATCATATTTGATGTGCCATGATGATTTCGATTGTCTAAATTTCGTTCAGATGGCGATTGCATTTCTCTTGGACTGCGGTCGCCTTTTTCACTTTTACGGCTAGGAATTTCTTACACCCCTGCATTTGCATCTGTAGCAGGTAGGAGAATTCTCTCTTGACAGTCATCTTCTTGAAGCAAGAGGTTACTTGCTGTACTTTGTGTGATGATTATTATTTCTAAAGCAGCGATTGAGCTTTGGAGGCGATTGCTCTTGTCTTAGCGCAGCAATCGCCTTTTTTCCTTCAGCAACTTACGCCGCTACTGCTGCTCGAACTCCCAGCAGCCCAATCACTTGTTCGGCACTCGGAGCCACACGATTGAGTCCGTACTGTCTTGGTCTGGCGTACCAACCTTGTTGATTGCACCCGACGAAGCCAACAAAGCGCCCGTCTTGGTAGAGTTTAGTGCTGAATGATACCCAGTTAATCTCACCGTAGTACAGACAAAAAACAGCACAGGCTTTTTCTAGTTCATCGCTCAGGCGTTCGTTGCGTTCTAGTGGTGTCTCTGATAGAGTCGCTTTGACCTCTGCAACTCTTGTAGCAAACCAGTCTCTATCAAATGGTAGCCGTCCGCCACCGACTAACTGCACCCATACTGTGATTCCGCCTTCGATCCAGATAGTGCGGACGGATTCGGGTTGAACTTCGATAATCTCGCCAATAATGCGACGGTCAAGAGATGTTAGGGGGTCTTTGGTTGGCGCTACAGCTTCGGCTTGGGATTCGAGGTGGGTGTACAGTTCTGCTTGGGCTAGGGCTTGCTCGTCTCTGCAAGGGGCATCAGCAAATGTGATTAGTGTGTTGAGATTGAAGCTTGGAGGTGCTTGCTCTGTATAGGTTGAATGCGTCATAATTATATTCCTGACTCATGCTTTGGGTTAGGTTTTCACAAAGGGCGATCGCTTCGTTGTCCAGACTGCGGCGGTCGTCTTTTGTTTAGGCTTATAAATATAGTATAGTGTTTGTTATCCCACTTGTCAACATATTGGGATAACAGAATATAAATACCTGGGAGTACACTTGTTAATACAAGGGTTTCGCTGATAGCGTTGATCAAGAAAAGAGGAAAGTACTATGACTGAATCAAGGCTAAATATCAGGATTTCACCAGAAAAGAAGGATGCTTTTTACCAAAAGGTCAAGGAAGAAGGTAAGAATGCTACCGATGTCCTGCTTGATTTAATTGAGCAATACCTGGGTAACAAAGCTGAGTCTGGCGATATCGTGGAGCTAAAGCACAGAGTCGCAAAATTAGAAGAGTTAGTATTGGGGGAAACTGCCGCCTGAGAGAAGAGAACGAATCTCTCAGGCAATTACTAGAAAAACTAAAAGAAATGCTCAAGGAAAAACCCGCCAATCAATAGGCGGGTTTACTGCTTTAAAGGTGTTGCATCTTTTGTGATGATACTGTGCTACCATTTGGGATAACAAACATATTCTGTAAAAGTGTCACATCCCACATGGAAGTGGCGCATCTGTACCACCTGTGAGAACAGTTGGCTACAGGCAGTAAACAGGGGGTATAGCTAGTTCCTCTACACCTCAAAATATGCTTTGTGCCTTTCAAAATTTGGAGAAAACTAAACCCCTTGAGTTAGTGCCTCAAAAACATTGCTCTTTGGTCAGTCTCACAAATTGCACAGTTCATGATCAATAAAACAATATCAAATCGCCCTGTACCATCCACAGTGGCTAATTTCGTTCGCCCATATAAGCAGTTTTTTACGGGTGTATGCAGCACATATAGGTAAAACCATGCTGACACTAAACCGTTCCGAGACAACATCAGCACTCGATTACAGCAACCTCAACACCAGCATCCAGGAAACCTTCACCGCCATTGATAGGTTCGAGTGGCAAGCGGTAGATGAAATTCTACAGATGAGGGAACAACAGCTTTACCTGCAAGCTGGATATAAAAACTTTGAAGAATACTGCCAGCGTGAATTATACGCCTGGGGTGGATACCGACGAATCAACCAACTGCTAGGAGCTAAAAAGGTCATAGATGCAGTTGGTGAATTGGGCGGACACATCAAAAATGAGCGTCAAGCCCGTCCACTACTACGCTTGGTTAGGGAACCAGAAAAACTAAAACAAGCTGTAGCGATCGCTCTGAAAGATAACCCGTCCCCTGGTGAATCAGACTTTGCTGCTGCTGCCCAAAAAGTGGTTCCTCAACTTCCACGCAAAAAGCAATCTATTCAGGAACCAATGGTTCCCAAAATTCAAGAACCAGTGGTTCCTAAATCCGCCAAAGTCACAGTTTCGCAACAGTCACACCCAAGGTATGGGGAAGAAGGAACCATTGAGGCAGACGCACCAAATCATTGGCAACAGATTGTCACTTTTGCTGATGGTGAGAGGTTGTTGATCAACAATGCTGATTTAGATGCCGCTAGTGTCCCATTCCCCACAGAGCCAAGTTATTCACCACAATACTCTGAGGCGATCGCTGCACTCAAAGAGCAACACCAGAAAGAGTTAGAGCGCTTACAGCAGGAACTGAGAATTGGGCTACAGTCAGAAGCCACAGCCAGAGCCGAAGAACAAGTAAGTGAGCAAATCCAATCCTTGCAAAACCTGTACAAGCAGCAGAGGGAGCAAAATATTCAATTGCAGCAGCGTTTGGATGAGATGGAGGGGTTACGGAAACTGGAAATTGAAAACCAACAACTCCTTTCTCGCATTCAGGAATTAGAAAACGCTGTAGAGGAACGCCCTTCTCAACAGTGGGGAAATACCATGACGCAACAGGCGACCAAAGCGTTAAACAAGCAAGTTAAACAAGCTCTGGAGAAAACCATTGATTTGCGATCGCTAGCTATAGAACCGCCTAAAGAGAATGCACAGGAATGTTTACGGTTGATGGGCATGGCGCTCAAAAACTTAGCCAGCGCAATGAACAATACCCAAGCGCTCGAAGCTGCGGCAATCATTCTGGGAAGTGAACCGACACCAACTGCCATAGCATATCGAGCCGAGCAATTGGAAATGTTGCCCCAAGCGGTTAGCGATATTCGAGCAGTGCTAGCTAAACCGGGGTGTAGCTGGCAAGAGTTTTGGAATGTTGCTCAAGAGTACGAGGTAATGAAATCGGATTACTGGGCTGAACTTTCCATCCAAGAGACTGATTTAATTACTGCTCTCCAGAACGCATCTACTGAACCAAACACTATTGGCGTTGGTTCTATTGTTGCCCATGCCGACCCATACCGCACTTTGTATGTGGAAAGGGGTGAAGTTGTAGAGGATTTGGGCGAAGAGTTGATAGTAGCTTGGGATCACTGGAAAGAGCAATCGAAAAAAGCTGATAGGTATTCACGAGACGAGTTGCGATTCTGGCAACCTCAATAGGCTTTCAGTGTATCGGTGACTTTTTAGACAAACAAATACAAGTACCAAGCCTCGCATCGCAGTGGGGGAAATTTCCGTGCGTCAAAATAATAGGAGATTGCAAAAATGACTGTAACTATCACAAGACCCAAGCCCAAAAAGGCTGCTGCCGCCAGCAAACCACAGTCACCGTATAAAAGGCTTCATGTGATTATCCCGATTGAGGATATGTTATGGACATCGCAGCAAAAGCCTTCAGTTACGCAATTGTGGCAGGAGTGCTGGACGGCTGACCCCTACGGTTCTCGGTGGATGCCCCTTTCTACTGGGATGGGTTACAGTACTTTTATCTCTGCAAAGAAAATTCTCTCCGATAGTGGGCTATTCATTTTCAAACCTGACAAATCGATTCAGGATGGCCGGGAAACGGCTAGCTGGATGGTGAAGAATTTGCATGGTAGCCGGATGAAGGAATTTTGGGAGAAAGCTAATTCTGCGTCACCAAAACCAGATGCTGAAAAACGAGAACCAAATTCCGAAAAACAAGAATTAAATGCTGGGGATTCAGAGATGAATGCTGGCTCTGAAGAAATGCGTGCTTCGTACAAAGCATCTATCTTAGGAGAAAGTCAGTCAGAACAAGCATTCCAGGAACCCTCACGAACTGGTCAGAAACTCCTCACAAACTCTTCAAAAGAGATTGTGAGGAGTGTCTCTGACACGCTTACAGAAAATTCGCGTGAGGAGGAGACGGCTCACGCGCCCTTGGGGGGCGCTTCGCCTCAGACTGTTCAAAGCGTGTCAGAACTTGAAGACTCGCCTATGGCGAATGACTGCACGACGCTAGCGCTTGTGGATGCTGCACCGAGTCAACCTGCTCCGTTGTTGGCTGAAAATCAAGTCTCTGGTGTTGAAGCGATATTCCCTCATGAAGGTATTTGTTCCGCCGCGCCCGTTGCACAAAATGAATTTCCTTCAAGTTCGGCGATGCCTGCGGCGGGCGTAGCCATCGCTAATCAAACTCAGGGGCAGGTAGAACAGGGTAATCCCACTTCGTTGTTGGCTGAAAATTCAGTTTCGGGTGGAGAAGTCAAAGCAGTTGATGAAGGTGAAGGTTCCGCCGCGCTTGTCCCTGATCCTGAAAAATGGTCGCATGAGGCGATTGTAGCGAGGTCAAATATGCGACCTGTAAGAAGGGAAAAACTGAATCGAGCGGCCAATTCGAGCGAGAATCCGGGGTTTGATTTCTTGCAGGAGTGTTGGCAGGATGATCCGGCTTTGCAGATTGTGATCAAGAAACTGCTGGTGAAGTTTCCGCAGTGGGGAATTACGATTGTGGATGGGGTGTTGGTGGATTGGGAGGAGTAATGATCACTATGTCACAATTGCTGAAGCAAAGTGTTAAGTTTGATTTTTAGAAAGTATCTGTTGGTAGCAATACCTCTGCCAATCTACGAGGGTTCAACACCAGTGGAAACGGGATGAATACGTCCTAAAGCAGTAAGCTTGGCAAAAATCTGGGTTAATAAAATAGGCTCAGGGATTTCGGGAAGCATTTTTAACATTTCACGAACATATCGAAAACCACGATGGTAAGCCTTAAGGTCAATAATGCCGGAACCGGGATTGAGTTGCTGGAAATCAGCGAGAAGATAGTGGGATAAATTGACTATGAAAAATGCTAAATTAGCAGAATTAGCCACAGCAGTTTGGCTCAGATTCATAAAATCTTCCAATCCCCAAAATTGCTTGGCATCACGGAAGTTAAACTCAATTTGGAAGCGCAGTCTGTAGTAGTCGATTATCTTTTCGTATGACAAATTTAGGTCGCTAGAAAATAGGATTATATGACTACGAGCATTAGTTTTAAGATTGATTTTGACCAAAATAACTATATTCAGTGCTTGGGCAAATTCCTTGTGAAGGAGAGTGCATTGATAAACATCAGTTTGGACTTCATCCTCCATACTACTTTTACATAAATACTTATCAGGTATGTTACAGTAGTCAATTTTATCGCCGTATTTACGACGAGAGCGCTTATTGGAGTCAGAATATTGATAAGGTATATATAATGCTGAATCGTGGCGCAACTTAGAAATTATGTGCAAGTTAACAAGACCTGCCATCTGCAAAGCATTATTGTTCCCAAAATGACTATCTAATACTAAGTATGTCAGAGGGATAAAGTTAGCTATTAACAAGACTTGCTCATTAATCATCTTCTTAATTCTTAGCAATTCAGATGTGAGAATAACCTCTGTTTTATTCTTGTTTTTACTCCCTTTTGGTCTTCCACGCTTACGTTTCTCTAATGGTTTTATTTCTAGGCTTGATGACAGGCTACTTTTTTCTACATCGCTCTTGATTACCTGTTCTATCCGAATCGGGAACGAGTGCCTTTGTTCAACACTTACTAATGATAATGTAAAGAAAGATAGCCCTAATATTGGTTTACTTGCTAGGCTGGAAAAGAATCTATCCAACCCATAAGTCTTTTTACCTGATTTACTCACTACAACTTCATCTCCTACAAGCAAATATACCTCATTCGCACGGAATAAATGCTTGCGGAAAAATAGCCAAAACAACGTTGCCCAAGGGATTACTGTATGAAAGAATCTCAACATCGTCCGATAACTACCACCAGTGCCTGCCCAACGAGAGATCCCCAACATTGTGACTCGTCCGCTCATCGCTAACATAGCCAGGATTATTTGGTTAAATTGCCGCATGGTTGTCGCGTTGATCTGCGGTAGCAGGCATTGTAACAGTGATAAGATATCGGGTATGGGCTGAACAGTAGTGTTTGAGTTGTCGTTGTCAGAGACAATAACTCTACTACGGCAGCCCTATCTCTTCAAAGTTTGCCATCGCACCCAAGCTTGGAAATTTATACAAAGACAATAATTCTACTACGGCAGCCCTATCTCTTCATCCTCTTATTTTGGCTAAGGTATTGTTTGGTCAAAATCAATCTTAAAACTAATGCTCGTAGTCATATAATCCTATTTTCTAGCGACCTAAATTTGTCATACGAAAAGATAATCGACTACTACAGACTGCGCTTCCAAATTGAGTTTAACTTCCGTGATGCCAAGCAATTTTGGGGATTGGAAGATTTTATGAATCTGAGCCAAACTGCTGTGGCTAATTCTGCTAATTTACGCCTAATGTGAATTAGAAAAAAGGCGGGAGAAGTAAGAAGATGAAAGTTACCAGCTTTTCAACTCAGACTTCCCCCATGAATAGCATAGACTTTGGAACGCTATTAACGACAATCTTTGTAGTGGTAGATGATTGGTATCAAAAGCAAGTAAAAAAGACAACGCTCCTAAAACCAGGAGTTAAAGTAAGAATGAGCGATAGTGAAATCATGACACTAGCACTGGTAATGGATTATTTGCCTTTTCCGGGAGAAACACAGTTTCTGGGTTTTATCCGAGGAAATTACTTTGAATGGTTTCCCAATTTACTTGACCAAAGTCAATTCAATCGTCGCTTACGTAAGTTGGATGGAATGTTAGAAAACTTACGCCGTAGTTGGGTAGAGCAATTGGTTGGAGAAAGTGAAAAATATTTCCTTCTCGACACCAAACCATTACCAGTATTAGGACTCAAACGTGACAAGCGACATAGTGATTTTGCCGCAAATGCTACTCCTGGTTGGTGTGCCGCTAGAGAAATGCGTTATTTTGGCTACAAGCTAGTTATGCTGTCAACGTGGAATGGAATCCCCATTGCTTATGATATAGTGCCTGCTAATACAGATGAAAGAATTGCTGCTGATGGTGTTCTGGAGATGGTTAGCGCTAGTGATATTTACGCAGACAAAGGATTTATCTCTGCCGATTGGCAGGCCGCGATGCCTACGGCAGGCTTCGCCTACGCTCGTCGCACTGGTAATCGAATCTGGACACTCAAGCGCGATAACCAGCATCTTCAACATTCTCAGGGCTTGAAGCGCTTTATTAGTCGTGTTCGCCAGCGTGTAGAAGGTGTTTTTCACGAAATTCAAAACACTGGCCGTAATCCCGAACGCTTACTCAACAAAACTGTTGATGGCTTTTGTGTACATATTGCAGCCAAGATTGCATCTCATACTCTGCGTTTGTTGCTCCGTCGCCGTTTTGGTATTGATGTTCTCACTTTCCAGTCTCAACCTGTTTAATTCACATTAGGCGTAATTTAGCATTTTTCATGGTCAATTTATCCCACTATCTTCTCGCTGATTTCCAGCAACTCAATCCCGGTTCCGGCATTATTGACCTTAAGGCTTACCATCGTGGTTTTCGATATGTTCGTGAAATGTTAAAAATGCTTCCCGAAATCCCTGAGCCTATTTTATTAACCCAGATTTTTGCCAAGCTTACTGCTTTAGGACGTATTCATCCCGTTTCCACTGGTGTTGAACCCTCGTAGATTGGCAGAGGTATTGATTATGCATATGCGATATTTAGATGCCTTTGTCTTGCCAAGTTACTCTTATGTTTTTCCCAAGTAATAGTTGTGTCGATAATTTCGTCTAAATCATTGTGCTTCGGTTGCCAATCCAAAACCCTACGGATTTTATCAGCACAAGCTGTAACACAGGCAGGATCGCCTGGACGACGTGGTGCGGCAATAACGGGGAAGTCTACACCAGAAATAGCCTTGACTCTTTCAATAACTTGTTGCACACTGTATCCTTGCCCATAACCGCAGTTGAAAATTTGGCTTTCCCCTCCTTTTTCTAAGTAATCCAAAGCATCTAAGTGAGCAGTCGCCAAATCTTCAACGTGGATATAGTCTCGAATTGCGGTTCCGTCGGGCGTAGGAAAATCAGTACCAAAAATTCGTACTTCTGGCTTGCGCTTGAGTGCTGCATCACAAGCAGCTCGAATCAAGTGTGTGACATTCGGTGACATTTGCCCCAATAGTCCACTTGGTTCAGAACCTGCTACATTAAAATAACGTAAAATTACGTAGTTTAGTGAAGATACTGCTGCATAGTCTTGGATCAGCCACTCACTCATCAACTTTGAACGTCCGTAAGGATTAATGGGCTGTGTGGGATTCGACTCAGTAACAGGATTGTTTTTTACTTCTCCATAGACTGCGGCTGTGCTGGAAAAAATGAACTTGTTAACACCCATAACGCTACAGCAGCGCAGCAGATTTAAGGTGTTGCGGGTGTTGTTGGCGTAGTAATCGAGGGGATGAGCTACTGATTCTGGAACAATTAGACTAGCGGCAAAGTGTAAGACTGCGCTGAATTTATGCTGGGCAAAAACTTGATAAAGATGTCCACTGTCTACTAAATCGCCAATAATTAATTTCCCGTATAGTACTGATGCTGGTGAACTTGTAGAGCAGTTATCGTAGACCACGACATCATAACCAACTTCCCCCAGTTGGCGAACTACATGGGAGCCAATGTAACCAGCACCGCCAGTTACCAATATTTTATTTTTCATTTCTTTTTTCTTATCTACCTTTACCTAACAAAACAACTCGAATCGTTTTGAAGGCGATCGCTAAATCCAACCAAATGGAATAATTTTTGATGTAGTACAGATCGTATGATAGCTTTTGATAAGCATCTTCTATAGATGCTCCATAGGGATACATAACCTGTGCCCAGCCTGTAATTCCAGGCTTGACCAAATAGCGAACTTCATAGTAGGGAATCGCTTCTTTGAGTTTGATATCAAATTCTGGTCGTTCTGGACGAGGTCCAATCAGACTCATTTCACCCCGTAAGACGTTCCATATTTGGGGTAACTCATCAATACGCAACAAACGTAGCCAGTATCCGACTCTGGTGATTCGTAGATCGCGTTGACTAGCCCATTGCGCCCCCAATTTTTCTGCATCCTGATACATGGAGCGAAATTTATAAACTCTAAATGGCTTACCGTACAAGCCACTTCGCTGCTGACTGTACAATACTGGGCCAGGGCTATCTAGTCTAACTAGTAATGCAACCAATAATAGAAGTGGTGAAACTAATACTAGTAAAAACAGGATCAATACGAGATCGATAACTCGCTTCAGTTTCATGCTGAAGTAACCAGGCATTAGGCTAAAACCATCGCTAAAAGCCAACCATTTATCTTGTAGTAGCGAGGAGGGTAGTTTGTACCAAAATGTTTCGTAAACATCCGGCAATGTGTAAACTGGAATGCCTCGCAATCGCATCTGCATTAACTGTTGTGCTTGAGCCTTGGAAAAGTTTATCTGGGCTGTAACTATAACCCCAGACCATGATTTTTGACTCCATTGCGACAAATCGCTCAGACTTCCCTGATAACTCAGATTGCTTTTTGGTAAGTCTATGGTTTTTTGATTTTCCTCTGCTAGAACAGTCAACTTTCCTAAAGGATTAAGTTCTAGCAATTTTTGTGTAAATTTGATTGCATTATCTTCCGCTCCTAGTATTAACCAACGGCTTTTCAAAGCTTGTGATCGCACCAATTTCACTGCTACTACGCGCAATATTATTGCCCAAACGGTAAAGATCCCCAAGCTAGGTAAAAAGACACTCCGCCACGATATCGGATTATGTTGGGCAATACCTGACAAGTAAATAAGGGCAGAAACGAAAAATGCGATCACAATGTTACAAACAATAATTCGAGCAGGCGCTCTCAAACCTGCAATTTGCCTATCTGGATGGTACGCATCTGCTAAATAAAACGTTGCAAGTGTTATGCACACAAATCCGTAAGGCAATAGATTGAGCCAATCTAAGGGTTGAGCTAAACGCAACCATTGGGCGATCACCAAACAAATGAGCAACCCAAAAATGTCCCCTAATAAGAGCAATATCGGTAGGCTGCGGATTATATTTGGCAACCTAGTATTGGCAGGGGAACTGACATAACTTGTAAGAGTCATTGATTTTTCAGTATCCTGGTATTTATTTGTTTGTTAAAGGCAGCAAAAGATTCAAAACTGATGGTAACAAGGACTAGTTTTAATGTGTCAAAAATCACAAAATATAGAGATTTTGTGATACTTTATGTTTCAACTAAATTAGGTATTGGGTATTATGGACTGTAAGAAGAATTGTCAGTACGTTTATGTATTGTACTTGTAACACATACATCTTAACGCTAGCTGTCAAACTTCAGACTACAGGTTCTAATTTGTTTTCTTTTATATTTGCATGATGCCATGAATGTAGTCAATATGAACTTTAAATTTAAGTGATTAGCGTAGATTTACTTTTGAAGCTGGTATTAACAGCACGCTTAACTCGTGAAAAAAGAAAAATTTATTAAAATTAGTAATTTTGTACTGTCAACTGAATATAGAGGATTACACATTGTACAAATACTGTAATTCTCTATATTTTCAAATTTAGTAGGTCGGCGTAAATATTCGTGGTTGAAGTAAGGCAAAAATTAATAGCTATAAACCAGGATAGAAGAGGATGTTAGCGTAATTATTTGTTTTTACATAGTTTTGTTTATTGTGCCAACTTACTTCTCATGTTTACGTTTTCTAAATGCGTGGTTAATTTAATAACGTCAGAATCTATTTACATATCTTGGTATTAATGCTTAAATGAAAATGCGAATATTAAAATAAAGATCAAAAAATATTTTACTTAACATACTTGTATTTTTTTTTACTAGTATGTAAAAGTAATTGTTTTAGACTACCAAATTTGATAGTGAAGCAAAATTAGTAAGTATTTTAGGTATTTGCAATATATTCCATGCCCTCTAATGAAAAAGACCAAAACTCTCTAGATTTGCAACAATACTTGCTGATTTTGAGAAGGCGTTGGCTAGTCATAGCTGCAGTGACTGCCTCTGTTTTTGGAGTGTCGACTTTAATTGCTATCAGGCAAAAACCAATTTATCAAGCAGAAGGCAAGTTGCTTTTCAGGAAAACCGACCGTGTTTCTTTGCTAACAATTCCCTCGGCACAAGCTGGAGAGTTGAGCGGTGTAACTCAACTAAGCAGCCCATTGGATACAGAAGCAGAGATAATTCGCTCCAATCCAATAGTTAAGAAAACCATTACTAGCCTAAGCCTGACAGATAAGAAAGGAACACCTCTAGGAATAAATGAGTTTCTCATAAAACTCAAGGTTAAAAGTATCCGAGGTACAGATATTTTGGCGATTTCTTACAGCAGTAGCGATCCAGAAGAAGCCGCGTCTGTTGTGAATTCAGTCATGAAATATTATCTGGCAAACAATATTAGCGTTAATCAATCCCAGGCAAGGCTTGCAAAGAAATTTTTGAGTAACCAATTGCCTGAGGTAGATGCAAGGGTAGTTAAAGCAGAGGAAGCTTTACGTCAATTTAAAGAAGAAAACAAGATAATTGCCTTAGACCAAGAAGCTACTACAGGTGTAGAAAGGCTCAATCAGTTATCTGGCCAGATAACTCAAGCTCAGTCAAACTTGGTAGATGCCGAGACTCGCTCACGGCTTCTGCAACGTCAATTGAAATTAAATTCGCTGCAAGCTGTGGATATGGGTAATTTAAGTCAATCAAAAAGTGTGCAAGAGGTGCTAACAGAATATCAGAAAGTGGGAAGCGAGTTAGCAGTGGCAAAGACCCGCTATACAAATCAACATCCAACGATTATTAATTTGACGGCAAAAGCAACATCTCTCAAGAAACAGTTAGCTATACGAGTTTCGGAAAATGTAGGCAGCGAAAAACCTGTACTAACGCAAAACTTACAGATGGGGGAACTCAAGCAGACTCTAACTGCTCAGTTAATACAGTCGGACGTGGAACGTTCAGCATTAGCCAATCAAATTAAGGTTTTGCAAGATGCATATGCAATGTCCCAAAAACGGTTGAGTGTCTTACCCCAATTACAACAAAAGCAGCAACAGCTAGAACGACAGTTGCAAGTAGCACGAGGAACTTATGAAGAACTACTAAAGCAATCGCAACAAGTGGATGTTGTCGTTAATCAAAATGTCGGTAATGCACAGGTGGTATCTATGGCTTTAGTTCCCAACAAAGCATCTGACAAAATTACACTTGCTCTTGCGCTGGGTGGATTTTTGGGAATTTTGCTAGGTGTGGGGATAGCTTTAATGTTGGAAGCTATGGATCAATCCCTGAAAACTATTGAGCAAGCTCAACAGCTATTTAATTATCCCTTACTCGGTAAAATTCCTTACTTAGCTCAAAAATATAAAGGTGGTGAGGCAGAGTCTTTATCAGAACTGCCAATGACAGAGCGTCCTTACTCAGTGGTAAATTCAGCCTTTGAGATGCTTCAGACGAACTTGGATTTTACCGTTTTTGATAAACCGCTAAAAGTAATTACTGTGGTTAGTTCAACTCAAGGTGAAGGCAGATCATTTGTGGCAGCTAATCTGGCAGTAGCTAAAGCACATATGGGACGCAGGGTATTGTTAATAGACGCAGATATGCGTCACTCTTGTCAAGAGGAAATCTGGAAATTATCTAACCTAATCGGATTGAGTAATGTTTTAGTCAATCAAGCGGAATTTCCCTGCACCACGCAAGAAGTAATGGTTAACTTGGATGTGCTAACTGTTGGTACAATTCCACCTAACCCAGCAGCATTACTAGATTCGCAGCGCATGACTTCCTTGATCCAAGAGGCAGCTAAAGAGTATGACTGTGTAATTATTGACACTCCTGCTTTGAGTTTGTTTGGTGATGCCTTGATGTTGAGTAAACTGACGGATGGGATATTGCTGGTTGTGCGTCCGGCAGTAGTTAAGTTGGTTGTTGCTAAAACTGTAAAGACGATGCTAGAGCGATCGCGATCGCACGTTTTGGGAATGGTGGTGAATGGGGTTACTACTAAAAGCGGGTCTAGTTACTATCACTCTAAGGGTACTACGGTGGGAAAAGGTCTGCTTTGAGTCAGATAAGTATGCCTGGAATTCGAGCTTTTTCAGCAACCCCCGATTTGAAATCGGAGGTTTCAGGCGACTAACGCCTAACGCCAAAATATATTTCAAATAGCTTGCAAGCGATCGCTATCGTCAGCACCAAAAAAATTGAAGAAGATTAGTTAACAATATGTATCAATTAAAGAAAGTTGCCAAAATTTTTTTTAGAAGGCGAGAAGAATGGGCAATTGGCATCTATTGCGGGGATTCCCCATTTAATTTAAAACCTCATCCTCAGGCTGTAAATCCAGTGTTAACAGCTAAAGATGTCACGGATACAAAAGCCAATTTTGTAGCCGATCCCTTCATGATATATGAAGGGGGAAGCTGGTATATGTTTTTTGAAGTTCTAGATCGTCATGATAGCCGGGGAAAAATAGCGCTTGCGACTAGCCAGAATGGTGTGACCTGGACTTACTGCCAAATTGTACTGGAAGAGCCATTTCATTTGTCGTATCCCTATATCTTCAAGTGGAATAATGAGTACTATCTTATTCCTGAAACTTACCAGACTAAGTCTGTTCGGTTATATAAAGCCACTGATTTTCCAACCCAATGGGTCTGTGCTGGCATTTTACTTGATGAGCGTAGCTACGTTGATGCTACTATTTTTCGTCATGAACAGCGGTGGTGGATATTTACTTGCGCTCAAGCAGGTAATGACACACTATATCTTCACTCTTCAGAAGATTTGCTGGGTCTTTGGACTGAGCATCCTCAAAGCCCATTAATAAAAGGTGACGCGAGCATAGCAAGACCAGCAGGGCGAGTGCTTTCCATGAACGGCAAACTATTTCGCTATACCCAAGATTGTCAAAAAATTTATGGCAAGCAGGTTAATGCCTTTGAAATCACTGAACTAACAACTACACACTACCAGGAAAGGGAAGTCCCAGAAAATCCCATTCTGCAACCGAGTAATAGTTGGAATAATATTGGAATGCACACGATTGACCCTCATAAAATAGCAGAGAATCAATGGATTGCCTGCGTTGATGGAAAAAAAAAATCGTTTGTCTTTAAAGCTTTTGAATAGTCAATTTTCTAACTTGATAACATACGCTCCGCATCTCATAAGAGCCAGGGTAAGCGCAATTATTATCAATAAACGGAGCTTAATGCGACTATTTGGGTATCTATTGATATTAGGTCTTTCTTATTGGTTTAATCATTGCGGTCTGTTTTTTGAGCCTATTCGGTAGTTTTTATTGTGGCTGGTTTGAACGCAAACTGCTGTAATTAGTGTAGATATTTTTCTGTAGTGGAAATGTAATGAAAACTTTTCAAATACGGTGGCTTATTAAATCTTGGAAAGAATTCACTAGCCATTCTATCAACCGCCAGATTTTTAGTGCTGCTATTGTGGTTACTACATGCACAATATTAGTAAAAGTCGTTGCCTTTTATAAAGAATCGATTGTCGCCTGGAAGTTTGGAACGAATGATTTTTTAGATGCATTTTTAATCGCTACAGTCGTCCCTAACTTTATTGTTAATGTCATTGCAGGCTCGTTAAATGAAGCACTGATCCCAACCTATATAAAAATTCGAGATCACGAAAGTCTGAAGGAATCAGAAGAACTTCTTTCTGGTACATTCCTTTGCAGTCTGGTGCTACTAGCAATTATGACTCTATTAATCATCGCAACTGCTTGTTTCTATTTCCCTTGGATGACACTAGGATTTAACGATGAAAAATTAGCTCTAACCTATAAGCTTTTCTACGTTATCACGCCAGTAGTTGTATTTAGCGGAATTATCACACTCTTTAGTGCCATATTGAATGCAGGAGAAAGGTTTATATTAACATCTTTATCACCCGTTCTGACACCAGCAGCGACAATTATATTATTACTTCTATTTGGGCAGTTACTAGGGATTTTTGCTTTAGCCATTGGGCTAATCGTGGGTACAATCTTAGAGGTGATATTTTTATGGGTTGTTCTTTATCGACGGGGTTTTGTGCTACGACCCAAGTGGTTTGGCTTGACTCCAGCCTTACATAAAGTTGTGAAACAGTACTCACCAGCAATGATGGGGGCACTTTTAATGTGCAGCTCTGTCTTAGTAGATCAGTCGATGGCGGCAATGTTAGCACCTGGAAGTGTCGCCGCTCTCAATTATGCGAGTCGGGTGAGTTTTATCCCCTTAATGTTAGGAGGAACTGCAATCAGTACTGCGGTTATTCCCTATCTTTCAAAAATGGTTGCATCGAGTGATTGGCAAGGAATTAATCATACCTTAAAGTCCTATCTCAAATTAATTTTCCTGATTACAGTTCCTTTTACAGGGCTTTTGGTGCTTCTGTCTGAGCCAATTGTCCAGCTACTTTTCCAACGAGGTGCTTTTACTGTCGAAGAAACTCATTTAGTTGCACAAATTCTATCTGCCTCTGCACTACAAATTCCTTTTTACATTGCAGGTATTTTTGTTGTCAAAGTGCTGATATCTATGTGCTTGAATCACATCTCAATGTGGGTATCAGTCTTTAATTTGCTAATTAATATAGTTTTAAACTATTTATTCATGCAATGGTTGGGAATTCAGGGAATTGCATTATCAACAAGTTGTGTCTACCTGTTTTCATTCTGCTATGTTTACTTTTTTGTAAATAAAAATTTGAGTAAGCTCTTGACGGTTAATTAAGATGCGAATAATACTAATCATTCCGGAGTTGTCAAGTGGTGGTGCAGAAAGAGTTTTAGTCTTATTAGCAAAAGGATTTTTGCAGCGAGACCATAGCGTTTCAGTTCTCACGATGTCGAATGATGATGCTGACTTTTATTCATTACCAACAGGGGTTAAACGTATTGCCCTTAACCTGCGGTACAAATCGGCTACTCCACTCCATGCACTATGGAATACTGTTGTCCGACTCGTTTGCTTGAGAAAGGCCATTCAGTCAACTCAACCTGATGTAGTAATTTCTTTCATGCCCCAAATGAATATTCTGACTGCGCTGGCGCTATTTCGAACCAACTATGCTGTGATTGCTACTCAGCATAGCAGTGCAAAAATGTTTCCCTGTGGGCAACCCTGGGAACTGCTACGCCATGCGACCTATCCACAGTTACAAAAAGTGGTCAGCGTTAGTCAGGACGTAGATGATGAATTTAGTTGGTTGCCAAAGGGAAAAAGGGCAGTAATCTCCAATCCATTTCTGCCAATTAAGCGGACTCACGTTCAAATCGATTATCCAAATAAAGTTGATCCTGATAAGAAATGGATTGTAGCTATGGGACGGCTGATTAATGCAAAAGGCTTTGATTTGTTGCTGGCTGCGTTTGAGAAGATTGCAGATCGATACCCAGACTGGGATCTTCTAATTTTAGGAGAAGGGGAGCTTAAGCTTGAACTCGAAAACTTGCGGGATCGTTTGAAGCTATCAGAAAGTGTGGTGTTTACAGGAGCTATCAGCAATCCATTCCCACTATTGCAACGTGCCAAACTATTTGTGCTGGCATCCCGAACTGAAGGATTTCCGATGGCACTGGGAGAAGCGCTTGCTTGTGGTTTACCTGTAATTTCAACTAACTGCTCCAGTGGCATCCGAGAGGTGATGCGGGATGGGATCGATGGCATCTTAGTGCCTAATCAAGATGTCGGAGCATTAGCAGCTGCGATGGATCGCTTAATGTCAGATGAAGCAGAACGAAATCGCCTTGCAACTCGTGCGCCAGAAGTGGTTGAGCGATTCAGTTTAGATAAAGTCCTAGACCGATGGGAAACACTAATAGTTGAAGTCCTACAGAACACTCACAATTAAGAGCAAAGTTGGGGGCGATCACCTCCGGTTCAAGCTTACAAACTTAGATGTACTCTATTTCTCAGAAAACTGATGAAAAAAATTGTTTTCCTGATTAGATCCCTTGCTCGCTCCGGTGGTGGCGGTGCAGAAAAACAATTAACGACCCTAGCAAAAGGCTTAAGCCTTAAAGGCTATGATGTGAGTGTTTTATGCTTTTATCCAGATACTAATTCAGAAATAGACTTCAGTGGAACATCGATCAAACTTATATCTTTAGGGAAGCAAAGCCGTTGGGATATGGCTGGTTTCTTTGGCAGGTTGTTTCAACAATTAAAGTCTATTCAACCTGATGTGTTACATAGCTATTTACCGGATTCTAATATAGTAACGATTTTCTTAAAACCTTTTTTCCCTACTACTAAGATGGTTTGGGGAATTCGGCATTCTAATTGGGGAGATTCTCAACTGAATATAGAAAGAGGTAAGAAACTTTCTAAATGGGTAAGGTCAACTCTTTATATCGAGCAGAAATTAGCTCAGTTTGCCGATCTAATCATTGCAAATTCCCACGCAGGTCAAAAATATCATCTATCCCAAGGCTTCCCAGCAGAAAGCATGATCGTGATTTCCAATGGAATTGATGTAGATCACTTTCAACCTGACCTGAAAACAGGCAAAACCATTCGTCAAGAATGGGGCATTTCAGCTAATATGATTTTAATTGGAATAATCGGACGACTTCATCCGATGAAAGATCATTCAACGTTTCTGAAAGCTGCCGCCTTAGTTATTCAAGAGAGACAAGATGTGCGTTTTATTTGTGTTGGCGGAGAAGAGCAACAAGATTATGCAAGAGAACTCTACGAACTAACTAATGTGCTTGGTATTACTGAGCAGGTGATCTGGGCAGGAGCACGGGTAGACATGCCTGAGGTATATAACGCACTAAATATTCTTGTTTCTGTGTCTGCTTTTGGGGAAGGATTTTCCAATGCTATTGGTGAAGCAATGGCTTTCGGAAAACCATGTGTAGTTACAGATGTGGGTGATTCTGCATTGATTGTGGGTAACCAGGGGATCGTCGTCCCACCTAACGATGTACAAGCCTTGAAAACTGCTGTGATGCAATTAATCGCGGAGTTGAATACTGGGAATTACACTCAGTCCAAAATCCGACAGCGAATTGTTGAAAATTTTTCAGTGCTACAACTTATAATTAAGACAGAGAATACCCTCTTGAGTTTATTTGATGACAGTGCATAACACTTATTTAGGACATTTCTAAATTTTTTAAAAACGAACAATTAGAAATAATTTGGTTTTTGGTTCAGGAATTTTACATCACCTTGACATTAAAAAGTCATTAAATTCAATGGTTAGAGTTTTATGTCCTTCAGGTAAAGCCGTATTTATTGAGCCAATGGGTCACAATCTTTTCATAAATTTATTTCGCAAATTAACTCCTGATATTCGCTATAAAGATGAGCACCACTGCTGAAAAAAGATTTAATTTTTTGGGCAAGTATTTTAATAATGTTGAAGTTAAATACTTTTATTTGGCTTCTATACTAGCAAGCTTATTGGTTGGTTACCCTGGCTTTAAAATTATACTTGGTTGCTAGTATTTAGATGGATTAATATTCAAAATCCCTTTTCTAACATATCAAGCATGGCAAGTATTAATTACACTTTCCGAACCTGTTAAATCTTATGTCGATTAACACAACACGTAACTGGCTAATTTACTACCAGGGCCTTCTAGCTATTGGTGGAATTTTTATATTTTTTACACGTTTGGATGGGTACTTAACAGTAAATCAACTTCTAATTAGTCCTGTAGGATTGATATTGCCCTACTCTATCTTCACGATTCCTTTATTTATTCGAGAAAGGGGTAAATATCCATCCCGCTCAGTCTTTTGCTGGTGCTTGGGTTATTTTATTGTTACTTTTCTTTCCTATTCATTTTTCCCTAAATCTGAATTTTCACTACGAGCATTTATAGATCGATCTTTTTCATCTCTCTTCTTACTGGTAACAACTTTTTTATTCGCAGATCAACGAGTTCAAAGTTGGACAAGATATGCCCTCATAGCCGCCACAGGGATGGGAGTTTTCAATAATTTCTACCAAATCCTTAATCCCTCTGCCTTTGGTGGTCTTGTAGAGGGTCGAGCAGTAGGTCTTTATCTCGATCCCAACGATTGTGCAAATACATTGATACTTGGCATGATTGTGACAGTGGGATCGTTTCCAAAAAAATTACGTATTCCTTGGATACTGATAGTTGGCTTTGGCGTTGTTTTGACTTTCTCACGCGGAGGAATTTTGGGTTGGATTTTTGTAGTCATCATGATACATCTAACTCGTGTCATTTCTTTTCAAAAATCTCTGTTATGTATTTTAGTTATGGGAATGCTTCTGTTTTTTGTTGTCCAATTGGGATCTGAATGGATTGGAGACAGTTCAAATATTTATAAACAACTTGATTCCACTGCGCTTAAAAGAGTCGAAAGCATAATAGGTGGAGATGAAGTTTTGGAAGATTCTTCAAGTATGGAACGTAAAGAAGTTGCAGAAAAAGGCTGGGAAATGTTTGTAGAACGTCCAATATTTGGCTATGGAATTGGCTCAACATTCGATTATAGCAACACTCATTTTTCTGTGTCAACTCATAATATGTTTTTGCTATATGCAGCTGAATATGGAATTATTGGAATTCCCATTTTGCCATTAGCAATATATGCCGTAATCCATCGTGCTCGTGGTGATACACGCAAGCTCGGAATCATTTTTGCCGTATTTATTTTGTTGATCAGCCTCTTTTCCCATACGATTTTATCTCTGAATAATTATCTAATTCCATTTGCGTTGATGGCTGTGATGAGTGAGAAAAGTTAAACTCACTTAACCAGCAACTAATTGTCTTAAGAAAACATCAAGCTGCAATATTGTCTAACAGAGCACTGCAGGGATAATGACAACTCACTTACTGGTTCAAGAAATGTCTGGTATTACCGAATTTTTAGACCCAACAGTACAAATTAATTCTGACTCCCTGCAAGCGATCGCTTGCAGGGAAAAGTCTAGGACAAACCCTCATTTTCGCTTGAGAATTACAGCAATTTGATATCAACCCCGCCACAAAGATAGTAAACTGTAAAAATGTAAAAACTAGTATTTAAAGATGGCAGCATATTCAATTGACTTACGACAAAAGATATTAAGTGCGTGGCAAAACAAAGAAGGTAGCCAAAGGGAATTAGCAAAACGATTTAAAGTCAGTTTGTCGTTCATTCGTGACTTTTTACGTCGGTATCGAGAGACGGCAGAGATTGCTGCCAGACCCCAAGGAGGAGACCGCCGCTCGAAGCTTAATAGTGTTGAGTGTTGAGTGTTGAGCAAGAATTGTTAAAGGTAATGGTGACAAAGCAAAGCGATATATATTTGCGAGAAATTCAAGAAGCCGTAAAAGAGCGCACAGAAATAGACGTAAGTATATCCAGTTTATCCCGCACTCTTAAACGCTTAAAATTAAATCGGAAAAAAACTTTAGTATCGATTGAGCAAACTACAGAAAGAGTACAAACATTGCGCTATGAATTTCGACTTTGGCTAGATACTATAGATGTCAAAAACCTGATATTTATTGATGAAACAGGTGTAAATATGGCTATAACAAGACGTTATGCTAGGAGTATTGACGGTGGAAGAATCTATGATGAGCGACCAGGTAATAAAGGCAAAAACATCACCGTAATTGGAGCTATGAGTGATGAGGGATTAATTGCCAATATGACTTTTCCAGGTAGTCTAAACACTGCTAGCTTTTTAGTTTTTATTGAGCAAATATTACTACCTCAGTTATGGATTGGAGCAATTATATTCATGGATAATTTACCCGTGCATTATGCTGCAACTGCAAAATCTTTAATAGAATCTGTTGGAGAAAAGGTTAAGTTTTTGCCTCCATACTCACCTGATTTATCGCCAATTGAGTTATGTTGGTCAAAGTTAAAATAAATTCAACGTTGGTGCTAAAACTCGAACATTCGATGCTCTAGATGTTGCAATCACTATGCCGGTTAATTCTATTACCGATGAAAATGCTCTAAACTGGTTTAATCATTGTGGTCTATTTTTTGAGTCTGTTTAAATAGCTATTTTTGTAGCGTGTTTGATTGCAAATTGCTGTAAAAGCTTTAGCGGTCTCTCCCAAATTTCAACCTTGTGTCAGTAACGTAGTTTTTTCTAGATAAGTAATCTTTTTGAATCTTAAAGGATGCAATTGTCACAATGAAAATCTGGATCATCACTATGGCATTTCCATGTCCATCAGAAATTTTTGCTTGTAATGATGTTATGGCTCTGCGAAGAACTGGCGTGAAAATCGCGGTACACGGTCTTCGCCCTAAACACCGACTATTTTCACAGCTAGTCGCAGAACGAGGTTTAACAGATATATGGATTACCCATAACTCCATAATAAATACTTTGCATGGGGTGTGGGTTGGTTTAACACAACCGCTACTCTTAATTTATTTTATTTTATGGATCTTAAAACATTCTTGGAAAAGACCGATTAATCTCTTTAAGAGTTTAATTCTTGTTCCTTGCAGTCTACAGATATATGATTCTGCCCGACGGCACAATCCAGATGTTGTTCATTTATACTGGTCTCATTTTCCTTCTCTAGTTGGATACCTAATACAAAATAGGCTACCTAAAATCGTTGTATCAATATCATTTGTTGCTCATGATGTTCATTACCCAGAGTTTGACTCAAAGGATTCTTATACTGGGTCTGTTGCCCGGAATGCCGATCTGATTCAAACAATTACACTCGCAAATATTCCTGCAATTGAAAAATATGACATACTCAAAGAAAAGATTGTATTGTCTTATCACGGACTCGATTTCAATAAGATCCCAGCAAAAAAAGAAAAAATTAAGCGACGTATTGTTACTGCGGGAAGATTAACTCACCAGAAGGGATTTGATGATGTATTGAAAGCTTTTAGCCAAGTTTTGAGCAATTGGTCTGATGCATGTCTTGTAATCTTAGGAGATGGGCCAGAACGAAAAAAGTTAGAAGCTTTAGCCCACTCTCTTGGAATTAGCCATGCTGTTGATTTTCGAGGTTTCGTTACTCACGATGAAATTTTTGAGGAGATGGCAAGAACAGAAGTTTTTCTATTTATGTCAAAAGCAATAGAAGAAAGACTTCCGAATGTAGTGAAGGAAGCAATGGCTTGTCACTGTTTATGTGTTGTAAGTCGCACACCTGGGATTGAAGAACTTGTTACTGATAAAGTACATGGCTATATTGTCCAACAAGGTGATGTGGACAGTGTGGTTAAGCAAGTTCGACAGGCGTTCTCACATCCAGAGGAAATGAGTCATATGACTGAAATCGCCTATCAACATCTTAAAACTAACTTTGATATCAATTACATAATGATAAATCTCCGAGAACTATGGCAACAGCAAATCCTTATGAAACAGGCAGTATATTTATCTCAAGACTCTTGACTATTGTGAATACCCTCCTAACTACTCAAAACGTTTTATTTGAACTGTTTTACTTAAGCCGATTATGATTATGTAGTACATCGATAGGAAAATGATTATGTAAACATGCGATTTAATTCTCTTGAGATTATCTAACTTTAAAAGTTTAAATTATTATTGGCTCTGAGAGCTGATTCGTAAAGTAAATTTTAAGTAGCTAATCGCCTGACCATGAGACGAAGAAAAGAACTATAAATCATCGCTTCACTCACCTCTGAATACACCTCATAATCTTACTTAACCGCCGAAATCGATTCAGCCATCCAAAAGTTCGCTCAACAATCCATCGCTTGGGCAACTGCTCAAACATCTCAGAGGTTCGCTTAATCACTTCCACCCGCACACGCTCACCACAGACCTGCTGAACAGCATTGGCAAAGTTTTTGCCAGAATACCCCTGGTCTACCCAGATCTCTTCTAATTTGCACAACTTCTCTTTTGCTTCATCCAGCACAATCACCGCTTCTAATCGTTCTGAGGCATTTGCTTCGGTTACGAGAACCCTAATCAACAATCCTTAAGAGTCTACGACGATATGCCGCTTACGTCCTTTAACCTTCTTGCCACCATCGAAACCGTAGATCTCCCCTTTTTTCCGTTGTCTTGACGGATTGAGAATCCGCGATGTCTACGACGGGCTACACCTACGCAACGGTGGACTGCTTATCCCTGCCTAATTCCGTTCGTAGTCGTTCTCGAACTTGGTCGTGCATTTGTTGCCAGATGCCAAAACGATTGCCATTTTTGAAAGTAGCCATACACAGTAGTGTAGGGTGGGAGGTCATGGGGCAGCATTTCCCATTGGCATCCAGTAGGTTGTACATAAAATATGGCATTGAGAGTCTCGCGAAATTCAACTTCGACCGGATGACCAAACCCTTGGGTGCAGGTACAAGCGGTTTCAATACTTCCCACTCAACATCACTGAGATCACTGGGGTAAGGTTTCCTTTTAGGATTCGCAATTTCAGGGAGACGAGTCATGTTCAGTGCAACTATTCAACTTGATCTAGCATAAAATCTACTCAAGCTAACCCAGAAGCCCTTTAGATTCTCTTTACGAATCACCTTTTATGGATCTAGATAGCACACACTCAATGAGTATTATAGGAAAGCCTAGTTTGCTATAATACTTAATATTTGATAAAAAAGTGTAATTTATCCCTTAATTTTTGTGAACAGATGATAGTTAATTTTCCTTCTGTCTCCCTTGCTATTCCTATTTACAACGAAGCAGATTGTATAGAAAAAGTCGTGCGTTCATTTCTTAAAACATCTTATCCAAACTTAATTGAAGTGATGATTGCAGACGGTGGGAGTACTGATGGTACTCAGAACATCATTCAAAGTCTTTCAAAAGAAGATTCACGAGTGCAGCTTTTGCATAATTCTCAAAAAATTCAATCTGCGGGTCTCAATTTAATTCTGCAACATTGTACAGGTGATATTTTTCTTAGAGCAGATGCTCACTCAGATTATGCATCTGACTACATTGAAAAATGTGTGGAGGTAGTTCTGGAATCCAAAGCGCTCAATATAGGTGGAGCAACTCGTTTTGCTGCTAAAACACCTTTTCAAGCAGGAGTAGCACTAGCATCAAAAAGTGTTTTAGGAGGGGGAAGTGTTAAGCATCGCAATCCTGATTATGATGGCTATGCTGACACACTTTTTCCTGGTTGTTTCTGGAAGAAAACTTTACAAGCAGTATCTGGATACAGTACTAATGCAATAACCAATGAAGATGCTGAATTGAATCTGAGATTGCAGAAGCTGTTTGTTGATATGAATCAAATCCAAAATCAAGATGCTGAATTTCAGCATAACTTGATGGGTAAAACTTACGGAGCAGTTTATGTGAGTTCTAAAATTAAAGTCTGGTACTATCCTAGAAATACATGGAAATCTTTGTTAATTCAATATTTTAAGTACGGAAGAGGTCGATACCTGACAACCGTCAAGTATCCTAAATCTGCACCAATCCGAGGAAAATTACCATTTCTAGCAATTTCTGGAATTACTATTATTGTAATAATCAGTTGTTTTGTGCAATTTTTACAACTTTTTATAAAATTGTTAATGATAGTTATTTTTTTATCCATGATAATAGAAGGATTGCGAGTAAATTGGAAATTTAGAAAAAACTTTAATCAAGAAGTTTGGCGTGGTGATAAAAATCAAGTTCCTTCTTTTCTTAGTTGTTGGTTTTATTCTGTAGTCGCTTTACAGACAATGTTAATTGCTCATTTTGGAGGATATGCTTACCAAAAATTTCGTCAGAATATTTTAAAAATTAATGGTTGGTAAATATAGAAAAATGTATCAAAAATATACATATTTCTTGGTTGTAACTATATTCAAATAACTTGTGTGTATTTGATTCATTTCAAGCGCTTTTGAATAAATTGTGATTTTAGAAATTTATAAAGTCTCATTAGGAAGCTATGTTTAGCAGGAATCATCAGCTGATTGGAATAATTAAGGTCGTCTCATGCTTTTTAGGAACTCTATGTCTTATGTTAGCGTGTTCAAGCGTAAATCGATTCACCAGTAGTTCATCCTTATCACCTCTTAGGGTCTGGTCTGCTTCAGCTATGGAGCGAATTGGAGTCACAGATCGATATGGAGGCTCAACTAATATTACACTGTACGCTGCTCGTGGAGAATATGAACCATTTCAAATTGGTATTCAGGCATATGGTACCAGGCTTAGTAATGTCAATGTTTCTATTTCCGATTTGAGCAGTCCAAACAATAATATTATTCCAAATAGCAACATCACGCTTTATAGAGAACATTATGTTTATGTCAACAATCCCAGCCCACACCGTGAAGGAACTAATAAACCTTCAGGTAAAGGCTGGTATGCTGATGGATTGATTCCTTTTGTAGATCCATTAAAAAAACGAGATATGACTGGTGCCAGTTTGGATGCTGTTCCATTTAATCTAGATGCTGGCAAGAATCAGCCTATTTGGGTTGATATATTTGTGCCTCGTGATTCGCTTGCAGGTCAATATAGGGGCACATTTACCGTTACCAGCGATCAAGGTAAAAGCACTGGTCAGATCAATTTAAGAGTATGGGACTTTGAATTACCTATACAGCCGTCACTCAGTTCCGCTTTTTTGTTTTATGGAGATCAAACTAAACAAGCATCAGAGGAAATTCTCAGGCATAAGCTTAATCCCCAATTCAATTCTAATCCCAAGCCAAAGTTAGAACGGGAACTCATTGATCGATGGGGTTTCAAGTCAGTTAATTTAGGTTTTTGGAGTGGAGCCGAGCTTGGCAACTGTCGGATGTCTCAAGCTCCATCGGTAGCGGATATTCTAGCTGAGGCTGTACTTCATCAACCAGATTTATTTAAGTATGTTTATTCCGCAGACGAAATTAGCAATTGTAGAAATCTCTATGAGCCTATGAAGAAGTGGGGGTACGCTATTCATAAAGCTGGATTTGCAAACTTGGTTGTGATGCCTCCCGTTCCTGATCTCTATGATGATGGATCGGGAACAGGGCGTTCAGCCGTTGATGTTTGGGTTGTCTTGCCAAATGATTATGAAAAGTTTGCCAATCGTATCTCGCAAGTTTTGCAAAAGGGAGATCAAGTTTGGTCTTATAACTCCCTGGTACAAGATGATTATTCACCTAAATGGCAGATTGATTTTGCACCCCTTAATTTCAGAATTCAGCCCGGTTTTCTTAGTCAGAGTTTGGGACTGACAGGATTGTTATACTGGCGAGTTGATCTGTGGACTCGTGATCCCTGGAACGATATTCATACCTTTTTTGTTAAAAATGATAATAATCGTTTCTACCCAGGTGATGGGATGTTGGTCTACCCTGGAGAGGAAGTTGGGGTTAAAGGTGTGGTTCCGTCTATAAGGCTGAAATGGTTGAGAGAGGGCGTTGAGGACTATGAATATGTAGAGATACTGAAAAATTTAGGTCAAACTGACCGAGCATTAAAGGTTAGTAAGTTAGTTGGGCGTGATTGGCGCAATTGGACACAAGATCCCCAAGTTCTTGAATCAGCACGGCGTCAATTGGGTGAAGAAATAGAGAGAATAAATATATCGTAACTTCTACCTAACAAAATCTTCTGCCAAACTCGGAAAATTAGTCACAGTGTGCGTTGCTCTAGCATCCAAGTGCAATTACGACAACTATAACTATTTGATGCTAACTTAATAGTGCGTCAAAGCAATCTACAGATCGCATACTAGCAGACAGAATAAAAAAATAAGATAAGACTATGAGTTCTATTCTAGTTACAGGTGTAGCAGGTTTCATTGGTTTTTCCCTATGTCAAAAACTGCTATCTAAAGGCGATACAGTTGTAGGCTTAGATAATTTAAACGATTATTATGATGTTAAACTCAAATGCGATCGGCTTGAGCAACTACGGGAAAACAAGAACTTTAGCTTTTATAAATTAAATCTAGCAGATCGAGAAGACATAGCTAAATTATTTAGAGATCATCAGTTTGATATTGTAGTCAACTTAGCTGCTCAAGCAGGTGTGCGCTACTCCATTAAAAATCCCCATGCTTATACAGACAGCAATCTAAGCGGTTTCATTAATATTTTGGAAGGTTGCCGTCATTCCCAAGTCAAACATTTAGTATTTGCTTCTTCAAGTTCCGTATACGGAGCAAATACCAAGATTCCCTTTTCAGTAAATGATAATGTTGATCGCCCCATCAGCCTCTATGCCGCCACAAAAAAAGCTAATGAACTAATGGCATACACCTATAGTCATCTATATTGCCTTCCAGCTACAGGACTACGCTTTTTTACAGTATATGGACCTTGGGGTCGTCCTGATATGGCTTACTATTCCTTTACAAAATCCATCTTGGCAGGTAAACCAATTAACGTATTCAATTATGGCAACATGCAACGAGACTTTACTTACGTTGACGATATTATTGAAGGTGTGGTGAGAGTTATTGATAAAATCCCTACATCAGATTTAGATGCAAACACTCCTCCTTACAAAATTTATAATATCGGCAATAATCAACCCGTAGAATTACTACACTTTATTGAAGTGTTAGAAAATCATTTGGGTAAAAAAGTACAGAAAAATTTTTTGCCAATGCAGCCTGGTGATGTTCCAATCACATATGCTGATGTTGATGATCTCGTTCGAGATATCGGGTTCAGACCGAGTACATCAATTGAAGTAGGATTAGAGAAATTTACATCGTGGTTCAAATCTTATTATGGCATTTAGTGCTTGGTGGGAGCAATGCGGTTTTGTCAGATCCGGTAAAAAACAAGCGATCGCTAAATTATTTCCCCCGTAATACAAATAAAATTATACTTACTAAACCGCATTAATACTTAAAAAGTCAAGATGAGTTTGAGTCACAAGTTGCAAGACTCTCTTTTTTGACCCCAAAAAAAGCTAGGATTCCCTTTGAGCAATAATTTTGAGACAGGGATTATCTACCTTAATGGAAAAAAGTATATAGGACTAATATTTGATTTCTGAAAAAACTCCGTACATTTGAAGAGTGGCAAAATCAAAGGTAGTGTGTCGGATAAACCACTCAAACATCCACTTCAGATGAGAGAACGAAGGAATCAAAGCACAGAAACGCCGCGCCCATATTTTAGCTTGTAACCAAATATCTTCTATAGGATTTTGTGATGGGCAATTAGGAGCAAAGCGGACGCAGTGAATTTTCCATTGCTCTGGAGATAAACCTTGATTTATTTCGCCTAAAAAGTTTTGAACTAGATGTGAACGATGGTAAGAAGCGCCATCCCAAAAAAGAAGTAATCGTTGGCTGGGAGACTGGTCTAATAAATAACGTAAATAATCAATCGTATTTTCAGAATTACCAGCATTGTAAGCTTTCAGAAGTAACTTACCATTGAGATAGTCAACTGCCCCATAGTATGTCTGTTTATCTCGTTCGTTAATAACTCTGACTGCAATTTCTTGATCAGTTTTTCCCCAAACGTATCCGGTTAAGTCTCCCCAGAGTAGATGACACTCATCTATTAAGAATACTCTTAGTCTTCCTGATTCTATTTCCTCTCTGTTGCTTGCCAACAATGAAACAAGACTGTTTTTTTTTGCGGCAACAGCTTCAATGTCCGCCTTTGGATTCAAGGCAGTGGTTTTCTTCCAACTAATTCCTGCCGCGTCAAACAAATCGTAATAGCTTCGTTTGGATTCGTAGATCACATCATATTCAAATGCTAATTTGTACTCCAGTTCACCCAGTTCCCAAATATCCTTAGCTTGCAACCAACTTAATACTTCTTCCCTCTGTTCATCGCTCAAGTAACTCTTTCTCCCTTGATAATTTAAGCGTAGTCCTGAAATTCCATATTCCTTATAGGCGTTCTTCCAGCTTGTTATCGAACCAACAGACACATCTAAAATTGTTTGAATTTCCTCATACTTGTAGCCTTGATAAACCAGTTTAACTGCTAAAGCTTTTCTAACTTCACGGGCATCTGGGCGATTATCTATAAATTCTTGTAGTTCTGCGATCGCTGCTTCTATATACTGGTTTATCATTGTTCGCTCTTAGACAGATATCTCCCTCCGTATTATCTCGCAACCTTTTTCAGAAATCAAATATGATTCCTATATGTGCAACTCTAGATTTGAGCAAATCATTATCAAACTTTTCTTCCGAGGTGACAAAATGTTTAGAATTGACGAACATCACAGAGTGGAATGGGAAAATTCTTGAAGAAAGAGAAGGAAAAATTAGAGAAATTGCGCTTATTTTAGCTGGTCAATGTATTGCTATTTTGTTGTATAACCTTTCACAATCTCAGTCAGCAAATCAAACAGCTATGGAGAAAACAAGAGGCTGGTGGGATGGTTAAGATGCAAAAACACGGTTATAGAAAGCGAGAAATATTAACCGTCGGAAATGTTTTAGTTACTTTAAAATTACCATATATGGTAAGAAAAAATTCAACAGTTAAGACCAAAAATAAAATCTCTACTCACGGAGTATACCCTTGGAAACAGCTTTTTTGGGTGATTTAGAAACTGTCAACCAAAAGTTTTAGTTCTGCAATCATTGTATTTAAGGCTTTTTGGGCGGCTTTATAACCAGAAGCCTGCCGCCCCAACTTCAATTCAAATAAAATGCGATCGCGTATCGCTTCAAAATCCACAATGTCATAAACAAAAGTAACGGCAGAGCGTTCCTGGTGTGCGGAATTTTCTTTTTGAAGATACTGGACTTGTGCTTTGAGTCTGTTTAATTCTTCATCATTCCGTGTAATACCTGGAATAGATGCTGAGTCTTTCCATGTATTACATGGTGAGAATTCTCTGTTAATTATTTCCTCCAGATAATCAGCTCTGGTTAATCCTAAACATTCAGACGCAATACCTAATTTTTTCCAAGTATTGTCTGTCAGTCTCAAAGAACGTACTTCACGATAGTCATCGTTCTTGAGCGCAAACTTACCTTGAATATCCCTTTTCATTTTTTTCATAAGTCTTCTTTCCATGTAATACACGGATATTGTAGAGAACAACTCTACTCGAAATCAACCGTGTATTACATGGAGAGATTTTGATAACGCTATAGGTGTTTGCTGTCTTTATGTGACAGCGAGTGCGGCAAACCGCGAGATTCTGGTTATAGCGTGGGGTATACCATTTAACCAAGACACCATGCGAACAACATTGATAGCAATAGCTGTGATTTGGTGTTGTAACCGGACTTTTGGTAGATTGCGGTAACGTGCTTGCCGTAAACCGAAAGCATTTATTGCTTGTGATAAAGTTCCTTCAACACCAGCACGGGTGTTATAACGCTCTTTCCACTCATCAGTATCCTGCTGTTTGCGGATAGTTTGAAGGATCTGGTGTTCTTGTTGTGGGCGCAATCTTAATTTTCTTGGCTCACTTTCACTTTTTGACTTGACACATAAGTGTCTGAAATTACACATTCGGCAGGTTTTGGCAGGAAATTTGACATTAATTCCTGAATTCCCCCAAGGGTCAATCGAAGGAGTCCAAGTTGTGCTTTTTTGTCCTTGAGGACACGTAACTGTTTTTGCTGACCAGTCAACTGTAAACTTGCTTAGGTCATACCCACCAGGCGTTTTCGCTTGCCAGCTAACATTTGGGCGTACTGGGCCAATAAGTTCTATATCAAAATCAATTTTACTTTTTACCAGTAATTCACTATCTACGTATCCTGCATCTACAATATGTTCTTTTGGAGATAAGCTTTTGGCTTCCAGAGATAAATGAATTGGTTGTGTTTGGTCTACATCGGACAGGTGGGCTGGGGTCGTCTCCACATTTGTAATTAAATGCACATCGTTAGCATCACAAGTTTCCGTAATGTGTACCTTATAACCAGTCCAGGTTGTGGTGCGTTTGTTACCGTAACGGGCATCAGTATCATAAGGAGAGTCAAAATGCTGGCCTGCCGGAGGTAAGTCTGTTGCGCTACGCCAACATAATTTACCAGGTTCATCGTCTTTTAGATTTGTATAATCTATATAGTATTGATGCACCCAAGTTTGGCGGAGAATTTCTATTGCTGGTATTTGCCACAGCCATTGAGGTGTCGTTTCTTGTTCGTATATGGCTATTAATAGCCGCATACCATCATTACCAATAGTTTCAGCTAATTTATATCGAGCCGCAACTCCTTTAGGTAAACGGTACTCTTCTAACGCACGTCCGTAACGTTCAAACCAATCATGGGGAACCCATGAGCGCAACCATTCTGGGGCAACTGTTGCCACTGCGTTTAATGCTGCACGCAAAGTTTCAGCTACGCTTTCCAGGCGATTCAAGTTGCGAATTGCTGCTAGTACATGGGTTGAATCGGTACGTTGTTTTCCTCTGTCTTTGATAATTCCTTTTTCTTTAAATTGTTTTAACAAGATATCCAGTAATTTTTGTTCGGCACTTCCAGAAATTAAGCGGACTCTGAATTCGCAAAGTACACTAAAATCAAAGCCTGGGTCTGTCAATTCTAGAGAAAGTGCATACTTCCAATCAATTCTACTGCGAACTGCATCTGCTGCTTGTCTGTCAGTCATGTCTTCAATATATTGCATCACGCAGACCAAAGCTAACCGCCAAGGACTAAAAGCGGGTTGCCCAAGTGTTGGAAACAGGTCTTCAAAATCTTGGTCGTTGTAGAGAGTACCGATTTCATCCCTCATGGTCATGTATAGATTGCCTTTTGGGAAAGCGGCACGAGCCACACGCACTGTTTCTTCTGGGATGGGGTCTATGGATTGCGGTTGAATCACTCAATTCCTCCTTCACCGCAGGTGATGGTAGATGCTTGTTGATTAACATCATCCCATTTTCCTTATTCCTCTGTTCGCTTTAGCATTTGTAAGGTTTTCAAATGTAAAGAAATATTTCGCCAACAGCATCAGCGCGCAGAAAACTGTTGTAAGTTTTCGATATTGGGCTGAACAATTGTTATAGTCATCTTTGATTATTTGTGAATAGGTAAACAGCACATATTAGCTGTAGACAAAGCTTGAGTTACTCATAACTACAGTCCCCCAAGCTCTTGTTACAACTTTTAGCAGTCACAATTTCGACATAAGTCGGTAATGTCTTTGTCAATCAGATGTGCAATGTTAGATTCATGAAATGAAGCTGATTTTAGTGACGCACAAGGCAGGATTTACCTGCCTTACTTCATCTTTAGGACTAAAATGCCATTTCAAGAGCAGCTTTTGTAACAACAATCGCCTGTTTACTGACCTCACGCCAGTTCGTTTCTTCGTTGTAGGATGCCATGACTAATTCCGACCCAACCCATACCCGACAGAATAAGACGCTTTCATCTGTCGTCCCTGGAGTAGGCTGTAGTGTAATCGGAGAATATAGTTGTTCTGGAGTAAGAGTTGCGATCGCGGTTAACAAGCTTTTAGAAAAATGAGTATCATAACCGGATTCTAAAATATACGTCCGGTCTGCTTGAATAGTTATCAGTAACTTGCAGGTTTCTTTTTTGCGGCGTTCTGTATTCTCAAACCGTAGTTCTTTAAGATATCCAGTTAAGGCAGTTTGAGGGACATCACTCGGTTCACCATTGAGTGTGTACCACAATCCTCCGTGCTGACGATTGCAGTAGATTTTGCAATTGCCAGCTTCAGAGTGCAATCCCAGTTTTGGTTTATTGATTGCTGCGACTAACTGCTTGAGCAATTCTTCCTGACGCATCAGTGCAGATAGTAATTCAGCATTTTCTTGAGGGTTCATTTATTTTTACCAAAAGCATTTCACTTTCGCATTGGCGAAGCCGTAGACTTCTCGAAACAGCAGGCGTGACCGATGTAGATTTCGGTCACGCCTACTATTTCACTTACGCCGCTACCAACTCCCGACGAACTTGCGGCAGTTCAATCGGAGCAGTTGCCCTGGATAGCACCTCTACAGCCTCTTTTATGCTCCAATACCGTACTCCATCGCCACAGCGCCAATAGTAAGTATTAGGGTCGTTTTCCCATAATTCATCAACGTTTCTGACCTTGAAGACAATTCCTAAGAACTCACCATCTAGATATACGTTGTGAGCCGTCTGAAGGTCAGTGCGTCCTACATAGGTCAGTCGATAGCCGTCTACTGATTCGCACAAGTCTTCTGCACGAGTCCCGCGATACGAGCAGTTACCGCACCCATGCCCACCACAGTCTGGACAGATGGCAGCAGGCATATTCCACTTCGGCAGTGTAAAATCCCATTCAGCCGATGGGGTTAATAGTTGAGGCTTGTGAGAGATATAACAACCAGCATGACCGATTACTTTATCAGAATGGTATTGGACGCTTAACGATAGCCAGTCACAATCACCTAACAAGCCAATTTTCTCAGAAGCTTGTTTCAATTCCTCATCTTCCTTATGATTGCGCTCTACTGGAGCAGAAAGACTCGCTTTTACCTCTGCAACAGCGCGTTTGAAAGATTTTTTATGGTATCGAGCATAACCGTGGGTCATTTTTACCCACACAATATCATCACTGTTGATCCAGATAGTTACTACATCTTTGGGCTTGCAGTTTTTGGAGTAGTCCGACTGATTGACGATGGTTGCAATGATTTGGCGATCCTGTGTGGTTAGTGGATCTTTTGTTGGCGTAGGGGCTAAACTTTGTGTCATCATTATAAATTGCCTCTTATTTAATAAGTGAGGGCATAGGGGCGATCGCAAGTTTTCCAGACGCAGCGATCGTCCTATTTTTATTGGTAAGTTTGTTGTGCTTGCACAACACTCTCAATCTAGAATTGGCGAAGCCTCATTTTTCTTGCTGCTAACCAGTACTTAGAGCTACTAAGCAAAAGACATAGTGCGTCACGCAACCGACGGCTTCAATAGTATTATTTGCCAGCCACTACACTCAGGCGATTGCTTCTGTTTTTAATAAAAGGCTTGCTCAAAATGGCTGTGTGTCCGTTGATTGCTTCTCCAGGCTTCTTTACCCACTCAATAGAGCTTGTGCTATACCCCGGTGATCATGTCTCTAGACTATGTTTTGACTTGGAACGTTAACTTAATTTGGTTTGGTTTGATTTTGCGAACCCTTTAGGTTCGAGGGGGAAATCAGCTAGTTTTCCTTTGCCCTTAAAAATAATATACTCGCTCCTCAATGTTTGTGCAATACAATAGCAATATAGTATACTTATGATTACTCCCAGTTACATCAATATTTTGTATTGTTATTGTATTGCTATTAGTCAGTGATTGTAGGTATAGTGTGGTTGTGTTGCAATTGAGGGAGAAAATGTACAGTGCAGCTTTAGACATGACCGCAAGAAGGCGTATTGCAACAACTTACAGGCTTGATAGTTGGGTAACGGATCAATTGGTAGATTTAGCAAATCAAGCCAATGAAAGTGTAAATGCTTATGTAGAGAAAATTCTGTTTGAGCATTGCTTGAGCAAGCTGCCTGAAAGCGAAAAAGTTGAGCCATTAGGTGATCAAAGACGTAAAGCTACCAAGAGAGGTCTAAAAATAATAGATAGTGGTAATGAAGAACCAAAAATGCACTAAAAACAGACAACTCCCTACCAAAATTAACGAGCATCATAGTTTGTGATATTCACTTGACAGATTCACTATTGAATGTGTGCTATGGCGCGACTTAGCAGGAAGCTGAGAAATAAGTGATTTGATAGGAGCAATGTGATGAAGCTTTTTATAAAGAACTAGAAGCGATCGCTCCCCGCACAAGAGCGCGATTGCCCTAACTAGCCCTTCTGCAAAGGATAGCCACGTCTAACTTAGAGAATTTTCAAAAGTTAGGCAAGAATAGCCTTGTAGTGGCATTCCTGAAATTTATCACTAAGTAAAGAATTTGAAGCTATTTAAAAGCAATATAAATTAGATTTAAACCCAAAAGTTATGTATTTCTAAAAATATTAATTCAAGTATATTTGACTAGATAAAAACTACAATGCTGGCTATTAAACAATGTGCTAGCTCCATCATATTGCCCTAAAATTAAATATGTATAATCAAGTACCAGTTTTTCAACTCCTCCTACAAGATAACCCTCATCTGTTCACTACCGAAGGGTTATCCTCGCTGCTTTTGGACTGTGTTCACATGAAATCCCCTAACCGCCACAAATTCACTTACCCTTCATTACTAAACAAGCAAGTTTACTTGGCGATAGCTGGACTGGAGGGTAGTGCTGAAGATGAAGTAATGATTTGCCGGATTATGTCTGATCCTCAAGCTTGGTATAACTTTACTAAAGTGCGGCAACAAGACCAAGCCTTTGAAAATATAGGTGAAGAATTTTATTCAAGCTTTGGCATTGAAATTTATCTTCAGCACAGAATTATAAATAGTATCCGATACCTGCAAAAAAGTTTAAATATTTCAGGAATTAGACAAACCAATATTGCTGTGTGCGATCGGTTGTTTTCGTACCCAAAAGTAGAGGAGCATCTGGTCATACTTGATAGAGATCGCCTTACCATTCAACAAGCTGTACCAGAAATCATCAAGTATTTTGTCAGCCTTGCTCAGATCCCGCCTGAATACAGATTATTTTTAGTTGATGAGAAAAAGCAGAAAATTCCTACTTCAGTCAGCACAGTTAAGAATGCGGCATCAAGCGCAGCCATAGCAGAGATTTCTACAGAGTCTTTCGACAGGCAGCTAACAGGCGCTAACTGTTGGCGCGGTAAAAGCGTTGAAAGAGTAGACCCTGACAAAATTCGTCTTACCCTTCATCTCGACTGGGATGAAAACGAGTTCATCTTTTTTGAAGCACATCACCAGGATTTAATTTGATCGAAATTTAAAAACCATTTGTACTAAAAATCACTCAAAGCTTTTTTTAGGATTCCCAATTTCAACCAAGCGATCGCTTGTGATAAAGCAGTAAACTGGTACTATGCCGAAACTTCCTCCAGTGCGATAACTGTCTCCTCTATTCACATAACCCCCACCTCGTCTGTGTCGTTCACCCTGATGGGGTAGAGGGTGAGAGCTGCTTGGACTTTCGACTTGACCCCAACGCCGAAGCAGAGGAGCTATGGCAACCGGAGGGGGCAAGCTACTACAACGGTGAATTAATACTGCAACCACAACAGCGGTGGACACAACAGCAAAAACTGGAGTTACTTGACTGGCATCCGATGTTTACAGGTAGATGCCCCCGGTGTAGTGCTGAATTTGACCGAGACTGGTCAGCACGGGTGCATTGGGACTGTCAAAATCCAGAGTGCGGATGGATGGATGATACTGTTTAGAGCGTTCATCGCAGACGTTGGCGTAGCTATCGCTCTAACTACTTCCTTGCGCTTAATGCCTGTTGACTTAATTGAATCACAATATTTTGGGGCAATGGGTCTATGACAGCATCAGTAGGCAGTGATTGGATAAAAGCTGTTACCTCTTCCTGAGTTTTATATTTCCCTTCACTCCAAGCATCAGCAATCTGTTTCGCTACCCGGTCAGCATCATCTCGCTGATTATGGGCGGTAATACATTGAATATCATTACCTGTAAATGATATCCATGTCTACCAAAGTCCCGTAACTGGATGCTGAACAATCCCTGTGGTCAGTTCATTGTCCTCAAGTACCGATTTTTTCTGACGGCCACCGAATCCTTTAAACATGGCAATATTGAGTAAACGCTACTTTAAAATGCCCAAAATCAACACAGCGATCCCGCTTGTGTAACATCTGCAATTCAACACTCACGTTCCCTCTAACGTTGCCCCACGCTGCCTTGAGAACAGCGAACGCTACAGCTTTGCAGTGATTGGATTGCTAGTGATAAAGCAATTCATCTATGGCGCTACTTTTTCTTTAAACGCCTTGCCAGCAGAAAATGCAGGTATTCTGGTAGCTGGAATCGTAATTTTCTCTTTAGTTTTTGGATTCAGCCCTTCACGTTCGGAGCGTTCCTTTCGCTCGAATGAGCCAAAGCCTACCAGCGTTACCTTATCCCCATTCGCTACAGCCTCAGTAACGACTGACAAAAAAGCACTGATGATTTCATCAGCTTGCTTTTTTGTGATGTTGGTCTTTGCTGCTACAACATCCACTAATTCGCCTTTATTCATAAATCACTCTAAAGTATTGCAGAAAATCTAGCATTACTACCCCTAGTTAGGGGTTGCTGAAAAAAACAAAAGGTGGCAGTATCTAGATTTTCAGACCAAAGAAGTATATTTCGGTGCAAGATTTGAAGGTAAAATAGCCCAAAATCCTTGCATCATACTGCTCAGACTGAAGATAGTGTATCCAAAGTAACTATGTACCGAAAAGAAGAATCAACTCCAATTGCAGTGGAAAAGTTTGAACTTCCATTTGAGGGAAAGTTATCGGAAGATAATCGTTGGGTAATGATGGCTAATTTAATCCCCTGGAAAGAATTTGAATCAGAATATTCTTCATTGTTTTCTCCAGAGATGGGAGCACCCGCAAAATCATTTCGGATGGCATTAGGGGCATTAATAATCAAAGAAAAGCTAGGGATAAGCGACAGGGAAACAGTAGAACAAATTAAAGAAAACCCTTATTTACAGTATTTTATAGGGATGTCGTCTTATAGTAATGAGACGACATTTGACGCATCAATGCTAGTACATTTTCGTGAAAGAATTAGTGCTGAATTGGTCAACAAAGTGAATCAACAAATGGTGAAGAAGATGCTAGAAACAACATCTTCTCAAGAGGCTGAAAAAAAAACCGAAGAATCAGGAAAAGAAGGTAATAAGCCAAAAAATCGCGGTAAGTTAATATTAGATGCTACTTGTGCGCCCAGTGATATCAGCTATCCGACAGATTTAGAGCTACTAAATCAAGCCAGAAAGCAAACAGAAAAAATTATAGACTCTCTTTATGAACAGATAAAGGGTCAATTAGAGAAAAAGCCGAGAACTTATCGTGAAATCGCCAGACGTGACTACTTAGAAGTAGCTAAAAAACGCCGTGTATCACAGAAAGAAAGAACGAAAGCGATAAGAAAACAACTTCAGTATATTAAAAGAAATTTCTCACATATTGAGCAGTTAATCTTGTTAGGGGCAACTCTAGAAAATTTAGCTAACAGGCAATATAAGATGTTGCT
Source organism: Nostoc sp. C052 (assembly GCF_013393905.1). Classification (GTDB taxonomy): domain Bacteria; phylum Cyanobacteriota; class Cyanobacteriia; order Cyanobacteriales; family Nostocaceae; genus Nostoc. The sequence continues at coordinate 114,217 of NZ_CP040276.1, read as the reverse complement.
TGTAGTCACAGAACTCTATCGTCAACAATTATGGTTGTATGAAAATAAAAAGCAGAGCATTGATGACCGGATTGTAAGTTTAAGCCAACCACATATCCGTCCAATTGTCCGAGGAAAAGCGGGTAAAGCCGTGGAATTTGGGGCTAAACTGTCTGCTAGTTGCTTTGATGGATATGCATTTTTAGACCATATTAGTTGGGATAACTTTAATGAATCAGGAGATTTGAAAACACAAGTAGAATCATTTAAAAATTACACTGGGTATTATCCAGAGTCCGTTCATGTTGATAAAATTTATCGGACAAGGGAGAATCGAGCTTGGTGCAAAGAACGAGGTATTAGAATTAGTGGTTCTCCTTTAGGTAGACCTCAGAAGACTATTAGTAAGGAAAAAAAGAAGCAAGCTTTAGAAGACGAAAGGATTCGTAATTCTATTGAGGGAAAGTTTGGACAAGCTAAAAGAAGATTCAGCCTGAATAGAGTGATGGCGAAACTTTCTCATACTTCGGAAACTGTAATTGCTATTACTTTTTTAGTGATGAATCTATCTACTCATCTGTCATGGTTATTTAGCGCTTTTTTGTGTCTATTTTTGAAAACTACATCTTTTTTCCGCTCTAATATTATTAGGGCTTATGATTTTACTATTTACACGCAAGAAAAACTTATGTTTGTTCCTTGCTTGAATAACTAATTAATCCTTCTCTGGCTTTTTTATCACTTTTTCAGCAACCCCTAGTTAGGAAAGGGGAAAATGAATAACAATCAAGCAGCACACGAAAATTAACAATACACGGCTACTGCTGTAGCGACTTTCAGTAGATCGAAAACTTTGGTAAGTTGGCGGAATAATAAGGATTTTAGCCGATGGTTTGGGACTAACACAAGCGTTCATTTGCGATCGCCACTGGAAAGGGCGGGTACACCATCGCAGCAGAGTTAATTGACAACAGAATTACTCGAACAGCAGATTATAAGAGGATTCAAGCGAATTTTATACACTGGCTCAAATGAGCAATTTGTAAGACTTCTAGAAATCTTTTCGATCTACTGAAGTTAATATCTTTGACTTCAACTTAGTATAAATTTCTGGGATTGCGAATTGGGAAAAGCAGCGAATTGTTATGAGGGACTATTTTGCGTCTTTGTTCTCTGTGTAAACGCCCCCTGTCGTCGAGCGCATGAATTACTGATAGAGAAAATCGTACTCCTTTTTCACTATCCACTGCCCTGAATAATTTGAGTTAATTCATTGCGGTGATGATTTGCTTCTGACCAAAAAGCATTGATTTTCCCGAAAACAACCATCAATTCCTCTCGATAGCGTTATATAACATCAAGTTGATGGGAATACTAATGTCAGCAGGGAAAACAAAATTCTGTCATAAGGTATGTATAGATGGCGACTATGAACTGTATCCCCATCATTCCAGGATATCAAATTAACTCTCAACTGTATGCTGGCTCTAGAACCAACGTGTATCGAGCGATCCGCCAATCAGACCAACTTCCAGTCGTTATTAAACTTCTGACCTTAGAGTATCCCAGTTTTAACGAATTATTACAATTTCGCCATCAGTATACAATCAGTAAAAATCTCAACATTGCTGGAATTATTCATCCCTTATCGCTAGAAACCTATGGCAATAGTTATATTTTGGTGATGGCAGATAACGGAGAAATTTCTTTAAGAGAATACATTAACAACTCAAGTTTATCCTTAGTAGAAGTTTTAAATATTGCTATTCAACTAGTACGTATTATCCATGACTTACACGAAAGTCGCATTATTCATAAAGATATTAAACCAGCAAATATTCTGATTCATCCCCAAACAAAACAAATTCGACTCATTGACTTTAGTATTGCTTCATTACTACCTAAAGAAACCCAAGAAATTAAAAGTCCAAATGTTTTAGAAGGAACTCTCAGCTATATTTCCCCAGAACAAACAGGCAGAATGAACCGTGGCATTGACTACCGCAGTGATTATTATTCTCTGGGTGTAACATTGTATGAAATATTCACGGGAAAGTTACCATTTAATTGTGATGACCCGATGGAATTGGTGCATTGTCATCTGGCAAAAATGCCATCGCAGCTAGAAGGTAGAAGTAAAGAAATACCAAAAGTCTTATGGAATATTGTCATGAAATTAATGGCGAAAAACGCCGAAGATAGATATCAAAATGCCTTGGGATTAAAGCATGATTTAGAACTTTGTTTAACCCAAATCCAAAATACAGGAGAAATTAGAGATTTTGAAATCGGTCAGTGGGATGTATGCGCTGGCTTCCTCATCCCGGAAAAGTTATATGGCAGAGAAGCAGAAGTAGCTAGCTTATTACAAGCATTTGAGCGCGTCGCCAATGGCACATCGGAAATGATGCTGGTGGCAGGATTTTCGGGAATTGGGAAAACTGCTGTCGTGAATGAAGTCCACAAACCAATTACCCGTCAGCAGGGTTATTTCATTAAAGGTAAGTTTGACCAATTCAATCGTAATATTCCCTTATCCGCATTTGTGCAAGCTTTACGCGACTTAATGGCACAATTGTTGTCAGAATCAGACGCACAATTGGTACAGTGGCGCAATCAAATTCTTCAAGTTATTGGAGACAATGGGCAAGTTTTGATTGAAGTAATTCCAGAATTAGAACAGGTAATTGGTAAACAACCACCTGCACCAGAACTATCAGGAACGGCGGTACAAAATCTGTTTAATTTACTCTTTCAAAAGTTTATTGCTGTCTTCACCACAAGGGAACATCCATTAGTGATGTTTCTGGATGATTTACAGTGGGCAGATTTGGCTTCTCTACAGTTAATTAAACTGCTGACGGAGAATCAAAAATATCTGCTTTTGTTAGGTGCTTATCGAGATAATGAAGTGTCAGCCGTACATCCATTTATGTTGAAGATAGAGGAACTTAAGAAAACTGGTAAGACTATTAATACTATTACTCTTGCCCCTCTTGACTTGAGTGATACCAATCAGCTAGTTTCTGATACTTTACATTGTACGACACAGATATCACGTCCCCTAACAGAATTAATTAATCGTAAAACTAAAGGCAATCCTTTTTTTATCACACAGTTTCTCAAAGCTTTATACGAAGATAAACAAATTAAATTTAATCACGAGCAAGGTTACTGGGAATGCGATTTTGCTCAAGTCAATGCGCTATCTGTGACTGATGATGTGGTGGAATTTATGGCTACTCAGTTACAGAAATTGCCTCAGCAAACGCAAAATATCTTGAAGTTAGCTGCTTGTATTGGTAATTATTTTGATCTTACTACTTTGGCAATTGTTTCACAACAGTCGCCACAGAAAGTGGCAGATGCTTTATGGAAGGCTTTACAGGAAGGATTAATTTTACCGCAAAGTCAAGTTTATAAGTTCTATCTCAGCCATGAGCAAGAAGCTAATACTAACAATATCGAAAAAGTTGTTTATCGCTTTCTGCATGATCGCGTCCAACAAGCTGCTTATTGTTTAATTCCCGAAGACCAAAAACAAGCTACTCATTTGGCGATCGGTCAATTATTGCACGCTAACACCCCTGCAACTCAACTAGACAATATCTTTGAAATTGTCAATCACTTGAATATAGGCATTGATTTGATAACTCAGCTTGACAAAAAACTGGAGTTAGCACAACTGAATTTGCTGGCGGGGCGCAAAGCCAAAGCAGCGATCGCCTATAATGCTGCTGTCAAATATTGTACCCAAGGTATTGACTTACTGCCCTTTGATGCCTGGACAGAACATTACAGATTAACCCTGAATCTGCATAATGAGCGTTTAGAAGCTGCCTGCCTCAATAGAGACTTTGAGAAGCTGGCAGGATGGGGTAATGTTGTGTTGCAATCTGCTAGCTCTTTGCTTGATACTATCAAAGTCTATGAAACCCGAATGACGGCATTCCGGTCTCAAGGTCAATTTGCCAAAGTAATTGAGACTGGATTGCAAGTGTTGAAATTACTCGGTGTGGAATTTCCCGAACAGCCAATGATGGCAGATATTAGCGCAGCAGTCCAACAGACAAGGCAACTATGGATGGGGCGCGCACCCCTAAGTTTGCTGGATTTGCCTGCGATGAGCGATCCGCATCAACTTGCAGCCATGCAAATAATGACTACACTAGTCTCCTCTGCGTACATTGCTAAACCGACACTGTTACCACTACTCACATCCAAGCAAGTGGAGATGGCTATCCAGTTTGGCAATTCATCTATTGCCATTTTTTCCTATGCAGACTACGGAGTAACTCTTTGTGGTTTGATTGGAGATATTGACGCTGGGTATGAGTTTGGACGACTTTCATTAAAGTTACTAGAACAACACCAGATTAACGCTTTTAAAAGCAGAGCTTACTTTATTGTCAACAGCTTTATTCGGCACTGGAAAGAACCATTAAATCACAGTATCCCATATTTACTAGAAGCTTATCAGAGCGGCTTAGAAACCGGAGATTGGGTATGCGTAGCGTTGAACTTAGTATCATATAGCCAGTGTAGCTATTGGAGTGGTCGAGAATTAAATGATTTGGCACAGGAAATGGAAATTCATCAGCAAGTTATCAGCCAGGTCAAACAAGAAGCAACGATAAAATATTATGAATGCTACCAGCAAGCGATTCTAAATTTATTAGGAGAAGCGGAAGTTCCCTATTGTTTACAGGGGAAAGTCTTCAATGCCGCCCAAATCTTACCCAGCTTCCAAGCTGCCAGTAATCGCACAGGGTTATTCTATCTTCATCTCAATCAAGCTGTTCTCTGTTGTTTGTTCGGAGAATACCAAGCAGCCTCAGAACAAGCAGCCTTAGCAGAACAGTATAGTAATGCTGTAACTGGCTATTTCGTTGTAGTTGTCCGAGTTTTTTATGATGCTTTAATTCATCTAGCACGCTACACCGATGTTAATGCCCAAGAACAATCAGCCATTTTAGAGCGAATCAATACCCATCAAGAAAAACTACAAATTTGGGCTACTCATGCTCCATTCAATCATCAACATCGTTGGCAACTTGTAGCAGCAGAACGCTATCGAGTGCTTGGTCAATTTACTGAGGCGATGGAACATTACGATTTAGCTATTGCCCAAGCCAAAACACATGGTTATCTGCAAGATGAAGCACTCAGTAATGAACTGGCCGCTAAATTTTATCTAAGTTGGGGCAAACAGAAGGTGGCAGCAGGCTATATGCAGGAGGCGTACTACTGCTACGCTCGTTGGGGCGCAAAAGCCAAAACCGAGGATTTGGAAAACCGCTATCCCGATTTACTACGCGTTATTCTCCAGCAGAGAGTACAATCACTGCAAATGCTAGAAACGATATCGAGCAGCGTTAGTCGCCCGCTCTCGGTTCATAATTCCACTCATTTGGGTCGTTCTTCTAGCACTGACATTAGTAGCTTTGATTTTGCTGCTATCCTCAAAGCCTCTCAAGCCATTTCCGGCACGATTCAACTAGACGAACTACTGCACAGATTAACACAAATTATTCTGCAACATTCTGGGGGCGAACGTTGTGCTTTAATCCTACCTAATACTCAAGGAAAATGGTTGGTAAGAGCCATTGCTACACCGGAAAATACAGAACTTTGTGCCGAACCTTTAGAGGGCAACCCTAACTTACCAATTAAGTTGATTCAGTACGTCAAAAACACCGAAGAAATTGTGATGATTGACGAACTCAAAACCAATTTACCTGTAATTGATGAGTATTTAATTCAACGACAACCAAAGAGTTTGTTGTGCTTGCCAATTCTCAATCAAGGACGCTTAATTGGAATTTTGTATTTAAAGAATCGTTCTACTAGTAGTGTATTTACAAGCGATCGCATCCTGATTCTCAACTTTCTTTGTACCCAAGCCGCCATTTCTCTAGAAAACGCCCGTCTTTATGAAGATGCACAAATTTATACTCAAAAGTTAGAACAATCTCTAGAACAATTACGGCTCAGTGAAGCCCGCTTTCAGAAACTAGCAGATAATGTTCCTGGTATGATTTATCAGATCCGAATTAAAGCCGATGGTTCAGCTTCAGTACCCTACGTCAGTTCTGGGTGTCAAACTCTTTACGGAGTCCCAGCAGAAGATTTCCTGTCAGGGAAATGTAGCCTACGTGATTTTGAACATCCCGATGATGGAGCAGAGGCCTTTCGCGCAGTCGTTGAGTCAGCACAAAATCTTACCCCATTTCAGCATGAGTGGCGCATTGTTACACCCAATGGGAATATCAAGTGGGTAAAAGCTGCTTCTCAGCCAGAACGCGCCGAGGATGGTGAAATGGTATGGGATGGAATGCTAATTGATATTAGCGATCGCAAACTTGGTGAAGCTGCTGTTAAGCAAAAATCTCAAGAACTGGAAAATGCTCTGCAAGAACTGCAACAAGCCCAACTGCAAATGATACAACATGAAAAAATGTCTGCACTAGGTAACTTAGTTGCTGGAGTAGCTCACGAAATGAACAATCCCCTCGGCTTTATTTCTACTAGTCTTCAACAAGCTAAACCTATCTTGGCTGATATCACTGAACACCTAAAATTATATCAAAAAGCTCTACCTAATCCGGAAGTAGAAATTCTCGACCATGCTGAAGAAATTGACTTAGACTATAGCTTAGAAGATATGCCAAACATGGTTGACGCAATGCTTATCGCTTCTGAGCGATTAAAAAATATCAGCACCAGCTTAAGAACTTTCTCCCGGGGCGATAAAGATTATAAAGTGCCATTTAACATCAATGAAGGCATTGACAGTACAATTTTAATTCTCAAACATCGCCTGAAAGCGAATGAGCAACGTCCAGAAATTATAGTTGTAACTGAATACGAAAAATTACAGCCAATCGAGTGTTTTCCAGGACAATTAAATCAAGTATTTATGAATATTTTAGCTAATGCTATTGATGCTTTAGATGAGTCAAGTATAGGTCAGACCTTTGAGCATTTTAAGCTAAATCCACATAAAATTAGAGTGAGAGCTATTAGTGAAAATAATACCTTAAGAATATCAATTTCTGATAATGGTACAGGAATAAACGAAAATGTAAAAGCACGCATATTTGACCATTTATTTACTACGAAAGGAGTGGGAAAAGGCACAGGATTAGGACTAGCGATCGCACAGCAAATTGTGGAAGAAATACATGGGGGTAAAATTGAAGTTAATTCTGCTTTAGGAAAAGGAACAGAATTTATAATTTATATTCCCATTAATGAAAGGCTATTTATAGAGTAAATAGATCACACTTTGCTGTGGATGGCTTAGTAATCGCTCTGATAGAGATGACTGAAAATTATAGGATGAACATTTACTCCTGTTTTAAAGGTGGTGAATTTAAGAAACCACTACTAACGAAATATGATAAGTATTTATCTAGGAGTTTAACATCCATTTGTGGACAAACAATTGCCGAATCTGCCAATCCATTGAGGGTATTCTGATAGTCATAATCAACTGTATTTTGATACAACTCCATGATTGTCAAAGAATTTTGATAGACTTTTTCAGACATCATCGGTAAAAGCGGATGTAAAACATTTTCCTGAGAGTGCCTGAAATTTGCAATTAGCTCATTTTTCCACTGAGTATATGGTAACTTCTTGAGTTGATAACCATAAGAACAAATAAACTCAAAAAGCTCGATGAGTCCAATATTTTGGTCTGGTGGGGGTACTATATGGAAAGCTTTTCCTAGAGATTCTTGCTTTTTAGATAAATGGACAATTGCTCTAGCTGCATAATCTACAGGAAGCAATTCTTCTTTTTGATCTATAAGTTCTGGATAACTACCAAGCTGTATGCATCCTTTAATAATTCTCGGCACATAAGCATCTTTTGTATGAGCAACACCTGTACTGCTATGTCCCATGAGAAATCCTGTTCTGTAGATGCTAACAGGTATTCCCCTAGACTTGGCAACCCATACAAGATTTTCGGCTACCCATTTGGTTTGAGCATAGCCAAGATCCAGAGCAACATAGTCTTTACAAGACTCGATGTTGTCATCTTCATAAACTACTGTTTGTCCTGTAAAATGGCTGATTGCACCAAAAACAGCAATGGTAGAAATGTAATGCATTGGTTTAATTTTGCCCATACAAGCTAATCTGAGAACTTCTTGAGTTCCGAGAACATTGGATTCCTTGATTACAGAGTATGGTTTAGCAAAATTGACTTGGGCAGCACTGTGATAAATAGCATCAATTTGCAGAGCCAGTTTTTCGAACTGTTCGCTAGGAAGACCCAAGTATGGCTGTTCTAAGTCTCCCGGAATCGCAAACACATGAGAGCTAAAATTTGGGTGATGAAGGGAATATTTTTCTAGGTTTTGTTGAATCTTTTTTAACCCTTCATGCTCGTTTTTGGAACGCACCAGGCAGTATATTTCTGCTTGAGTTTGATGTAGCAGTTCATCAAGTAAAAAAGCCCCCAAAAAGCCTGTAGCTCCTGTGAGAAAAATATGACGCAATTCATTGACCTGAGCAACAGACCTTCCTTGAGCATCAATGGCAGGATCGAGTACTACCTCAGATTTTAGATCGATGGTACTGGTTAAAGCAGAAACGCCATCTCGACGCACTGTCTCTATTACTTGAGCCAGTGCTTCTATAGAGGATTTTTCAAACAAGCTTTTTAGAGGTAAATCTACTTGAAAGGTTTCTCTCACAAAAAAAATCAACTGAGATGCTAGTAGCGAATTACCGCCAAGCTCAAAGAAATTATCGTGAATCCCAACTTCTTCAATCGCTAGAACTCTACTCCAAATTTTAGCCATTTGTTCCTCAATCTGAGTACGAGGTGCGACAAATGCTGCTTCCAAATCGCTTCTACCCATTTCAGGCTTTGGTAGACTGCGAATATCTATATTGCCGTTACATACTCGCTTAGTTTGCCCATCGCTAGGGAATGTTAACAGGGGTAAGTTGGAAATTATCTGGTCTGGGTTAGAGACAATACTCTGTAATAGAGTAGAAAAATTTTCCACCATCAGAGCGATCGTCTCAGCTTTAAATAGGTCAGTATTATATTCCAAGTTGCCCGATAGCTCTGCTGCTGTCTCGCGCAGTTCGAGGTATAGATCGAACTTGGATGTCCCGTTATCAATTCCTAGACGGTTCATTGTCAATCCGGGAACAGTCAGCTTAGGCGTTGGGGTATTCTGAAGATTAAACATCACTGAAATCAGTGGATTTTGGTTGAAGTCCCGTTTGATCTGTAGAGCATCAACTAGCTTCTCAAATGGTAAGTCTTGGTGAGTATAACCCGATAAAGCTACTTCCCGGACTCGACCTAACAACTGCCGAAAACTTGGGGAGCCGGACAAGTTGGTTCGCAATACCAAAGTATTGAGCAAAAACCCAATTAGTCCTTCTAATTCAGAACGGTGGCGGTTGCTAATTGGAGCAGCTACTAAAATATCTTCTTGCCCTGTGTAGCGAAATAGGAGTGTCTGAAATGCTGCCAACAAGGTCATAAACAAGGTAGTACCTTCTTGGCGCGAGAGAACATTGAGGGCATCTGTTAAGGATTTGGGGATAACGACCGATTGACGCGCCCCCTGATATGTTGGTTCTGATGGTCGTGAATAATCGGTGGGCAATTCTAATATAGGTAGACTGCCGCTTAAATGTTGCTGCCAATAAGCAAGCTTATTATCTAAAATTTCACCTTGCAGCCACTGGCGTTGCCAAGCTGCAAAGTCAGCATATTGAATAGCTAAGTCAGGGAGGGGCGAAGGATTGCCAGTGGAGAAAGCTTGATAGAGGATTGACAGTTCCTCGAACAAAAGATTTAAAGACCAATCATCACAAAGAATATGGTGCAGGTTGAGGAGGAATATATGTTCCTCTGAACTCAATTGCAGTAATGTTGTTCGCAGTAATGGCCCTTGAATTAAATCGAAAGGACGTTGGGCTTCTTCAAGGATAATCTGGCGGACTTGAGATTTCTGATCGTCTGGAGACAGCCCTTGGAGATTCACAACTAAGAGTTTGATGGGAAAAGTTGAGTGGATGACCTGTATGGGTTGTCCGTTCAAACTGGAATAGGTAGTTCGGAGGATTTCATGGCGGTTGATAATTTCATTCAAACTCTGTTCTAATATTGTGGCGTTGAGTACACCTCTGAGGTGAAAGGCTTCGGGAACATTGTAAAAAGCATGATTGGGTACTAACTGATTAAGAAACCACAACCGTTCTTGCCCAAAGGAAAGCGGTAAATTACCATCGCGCACAATGGATTGTATTGGTACTACAGAACATCCTATGTCTTCCTGTTGTGCTTGTCTAATGCTGTCAGCGATTTCAGAGATGGTGGGTGCTTCAAAGAAATGCCGCATTGGTAACTCAATTTGAAAGATATTGCGGATACGACAGAGGATCTGAAAAGCTAGTAAGGAATGTCCTCCCAACACTAAGAAATTGTCATGAACGCCAATGTTTTTTATACCCAATACATTAGACCAAATTTCTGCTACTCGTTCCTCAATAGGAGTGCGAGGAGCAACAAAATTCTCATTTGCATTCAAAGTTTGAACGGGTGCTGGGAGCGCCTTACGATCGACTTTTCCATTAGCTGTTAAGGGTAAAGCACTCAATTGCACAAAGCGAGAAGGGATCATGTAGTCAGGCAATTTCTGTTTGAGAAAACGGCGTAAATTACCAACATTCATGTCTGATGATTCGGGCTTGAGAACTACGTAAGCTACTAGGCGTTGGTCGCCAGGGGAAAATTCTTTAGCAATCACTACAACTTCTTGCACATCAGGATGTTGCCACAGTGCAGTTTCAATTTCTCCTAGCTCAATACGAAAGCCGCGAATCTTTACTTGTTGGTCAATGCGCCCAATATACTCAATGTTGCCGTCTGGTAAGTAACGAGCTAAGTCGCCTGTTTTGTAGAGGCGTTGTTTTTTAACTATTTGCTTGGTGTCTCCACCAGGCTCACTAATGAATGGGCTGGGGATAAATCGTTGATCTGTCAGTTCTGGACGGTTGAGATAGCCTCTGGCTAGTCCCTCGCCGCCAATGTATAGTTCTCCAGAAACACCTGTGGGTACTATCTGCATTTGTTCGTCCAACAGAAGACAGTATGTGTTGGCGATCGCACGACCTATGGTTACAATACTGTCACCTTTCTTCACCAAGGCAAATGTGGAATAGGTTGTATCTTCCGTAGGGCCGTATAGATTAAAGACTTTTTGAATATTGTCCAACGCATATATCTGCTGCACCAAACGATTTTGCAGAGGTTCACCTGCTAAGTTAACTGTGCGAACAGAAGCGGGTATACCTTGAATTCTCAGTAACTCTGCGATCGCAGATGGTACTGTATTGATTAGAGTGACTTCTTGAGCGGCAAGTAAGGTAGGTAAATACAAGGCATTTTCTGCCAAAATCACCTTACCACCCCAACTGAGGGGAACAAATATTTCAAAAACTGAGAGATCGAAGCAAATAGATGTTGCGGCCAGCACTCCAGCTAGATCCTCTGTTGTAAAAACTTCTCTTGCCCAATGCAACAGAGCGACTGTGCTGTGATGTTCAATAGCAACCCCTTTCGGTTTACCAGTCGAACCAGAGGTGTAAATGACATAAGACAGGTTTTTATCTGTAACTAGGCTGATCAGATTCTCCTGGTTGTGTTGAGTAATTGCCTCCCTATCACTATCCAGACAAACTATATGGGCCTGATGCTCTGGAAGCTTTGAAAGCAAATTTTGTTGTGTCAGTAGTATCGATAACTGTGAGTCCTCTAGCATTAAAGCTAGGCGCTCTGAGGGATAGGCTGGATCTAAGGGGACATAAGCTCCGCCTGCTTTGAGGATGGCTAATAGTCCAACAATCATTTCCAGCGATCGCTCTAGGCAAATACCAACTAAAACCTCTGGTTGGACATTCAGGGTTTGTAGATAGTGCGCTAGTTGATTAGCTCGCTGGTTAAGTTCTTGATAGGAAACTTGTTTGTCTTCAAAAATGACCGCAATTTGCTCAGGTGTTTTTTCTACTTGATATTCAAACAACTGATGGATACATATATCATTTACATAAACTGCTGGATTTTGATGCCATTCCAGAAGCAGCTGGTCTACTTCTATCTTGGGTAAACTGAGGTCTTGTTGAGAACTTTCAGTAGAATTTTTCATGGCAAAATAGTAACTTTTAATACTGTAATTTTATTTGTAAATACTTAAATTGGCTAGTCACAATGAAAAGTTTCTACTTGGTATGAGTTTAGAGGAATGAAAGCAGAGTTGGCATTTCGTAAGAATTACAGCAGATTGCAACAGGCGTGAGGTACAGATGATCTGAAGGGCACAGCAGTGCTATGCCCCTACGTGTGTACTTCACTTGGGTAGTGGTCTGAATTCCCGAACAATTTTCCAAGTATTGAGTCCCTTATCCCCAGTCCCTTTTTCAATAGATAGGGAGAACAATCTCAAATTCAGTTCCCTCAGTGGGCTGAGAACGCACAGTTAAAGTACCACGATGTTGTTGAATAATAGAGTAGCTAACAAATAACCCCAAACCTTGACCACGACCAACGGGCTTTGTGGTAAAAAATGGTTCAAAAATCCGCTCTTGCAGACTCACAGGAATCGTACTATCTGTATTGGCGATCGCAATTCGTAACCATTCACGATTTATCACTCCAGTACAAATCCGAATTTCTGGATGTTCGCTGCTTTGGAGATTATCTCGAATCGCATCAATGGCATTATTAATAATATTCAGGAAGACTTGATTTAACTGACTAGGATAGCAAGTAACTAAAGGTAGATCCCCATACTCCTTAATGACGCGCACTTCGGGTTGATTTTCAGAAGCTTGTAAGCGATGTTGCAAAATTAACAAGGTGCTTTCAATACCACTGTGTAAATCTACAGCTTTAATTTCGGCCTCATCTAAGCGAGCAAAGTTGCGTAAACTCTGGACAATTTTGCTGATGCGCTCGCTACCAATCTTCATCGATTCTAAGGTTTGATTGGCATCTTTAACCAGAAAATCAAGCTCAATTTCTTCCTTCATTGCTTGAATAGCTGGATTAGGTTGGGGATATTCCTGCTGATAAAGTGTCAGCAAACGCATCATATCTTGAATGTAATTTTCTGTATGGGTAAGATTACCCTTAATAAAATTCACTGGATTGTTAATTTCGTGAGCAATACCAGCTACCAATTGACCGAGGGATGACATTTTTTCGCTATGAATTAATTGTCCTTGAGTTTGCTGCAATTTTTTCAAGGTCTGCTCTAAATCTTGAGCTTTTTGGTTAAGAGCTTGGGTTTTGTGTTCTACCTCTGCTTCTAAGATGTAAGAATAGTTTTCGGTTTTTTGATACAGACGGGCATTTTCTACAGAGATCGCGGCTTGACTAGTTAGGAGTTGGAGAATCTCGATGCGATCGCTAGTAAAAGCGCCTAAAGTTAAGTTGTTCTCTAAGTACAAAATACCGCTGAGTTTTCCTTGGCGACTAATGGGAGTACATAAAACTGATTTGGGCTGGTGAGTGATGATGTAGCGATCACTAGCAAATTGCACTGCTGTACTCAAGTCTTCAAACACAGCCGTCTCTTGAGTTCTTGCCACTGCATAAATCAAACTTTGGGGAATTTCTGGGTATTGCTCTAGGGGAATTTCTAAGGTTTTTACCAGTTGTTGATCGGCTTGAGCTACAACTAACCATTGTTCCTCTTGGCGGAGAACTAAATGACCGATTTGTGCGCCAGCATTGGCGATCGTAATCTCCATTAAGGTTGCCAACAGTTTCTCTAATTCAATTTCTTGAGAGATGGCTTGTGCGGCTTTCATCACTGCTTGCAAATCTAAGTATAAATTTTGCTTGCTAGAGCTTTTAGTTACACTTCTCATCAAAGTTGAGGCGATGGTTAGCCCAGATGTCATAGCAAGATTAGTCGGTTGGAGAATGGTTGTTAGTAGTTGCGGATATTGTTGTTCTAAATGGGCGACTTTCGCCTTTGCACCCCAATGGGCGTAGCAGTAGTAGGCTTCTTGGATATAGTCTGCGGCCATTTTTTCTTTGCTCCAAGCAAGGTAGAATTTGGCAGCAAGCTCATTGCTGAGTGCTTCTTCTTGGATATAACCGTTTTCTTTTGCCCCCTGAATGGCTTTTTCATAGTAGGTCATTGCGTCTAAATGACCCAAAATTTTTGCCCGCTCTGCTTCAACTAAATCGTATTTGTGTTGATGATTAGCGGGAGCATGGAACGCCCACTGACTCATCAGTTTCTGGTTTTCTGCAACTTTTTCTAGTGCCCATTGTTGCTCTGCCTCATTGCCATTTGAACAGGTAGCCAGGAGAGTAAGGGAGTAGTAGAAATTATGTTCCGCAAACTGCAAGAAGCCAACCATGTTTCCTTGGTATTTTTCGGCTTCTTTAGCATGGATGAGTGCCTGCTGATAGTCCTGAAAGATGAACAGAAGAATCGTCTTTGCTAGATGGAGCAGGAACAGGAGAGTTCCGTTCTGAGTTTCAATTAAAATCGGCAGCATTTTCCCCTCATCGAAACTCTCTCCAACGAATATTAGGGCATCTTCTGCTGCTCCCATCAAATTCAACACGAGCTGACGACAAATCTGCCCGAAGTAAATTTGATACTCTTGTTTGAATTTCAACAACAGATCAATATATTTTTGCTGTTGCTGATTCACCTGCTCCAGTGGTTCGCCGACGAAGAAAAGATAGTTGCAGTAGGAAGTAGCGTTGTAGCAAGCATACTCGACATCACCCGCTTCTAATCCAACCTGAATAGCTTCACGTAGGGGAGCGATCGTTTTGCGAGCGGGTTCTTGCCAGTGCCGCACAAACACATCAAAGATGTTAATTACTTTTGCATACAATTTCCTGTCGTTGAATAGCTCCAGCAATTTTAATCCTAATTGTCCAAACCGATAGCCTCTTTCAATTCCGGTTGGGCTACCACATAAAACCAGACCATAAAAGGTGTAGCCAAATGCCGAAAATGCCGAGTTGCCAAATTGAATCGATAGGTTCACTAGTGTATAAGCAATCAGTGGTAACATATCTGGTTTAGCGTTCAGGCTGGGAGTGACCATTGCGATCGCAATTCGCATGGCTGCTAACTTGTGCGGATCGAGCATCTCTGGCAGGTTCATTAAATCCTCGATCGCTAACTCCAGTGGGGGTTCTTTAAACAGTGGTTCACTCAAAAACTCCAGCACTTGCAGACAGATGTCGATTGCTGCCAGCATTTGATTTTGAGCAATGTAGAAATAGATTTTGATTTCATACATCTTCACCTTTTGCAGCAAATCCTGGGCGTGCTGAAGAACAATTTCTGAAAGCTGTTCTGCCTGCTCGAAATGGGCAGTTAGGTACTCAATTTCAGCCGCTTCTGTATAAAGGGCAAGGGTTAGGTCGTAATGATGTTCCCAACCGTTTTCTGGGAGCGCTGCCAGACCTGCTGTGAAGTATTTACTTGCCGTCTCATAGGCGGTTGCTGCCTTGGCTTTTTGTCCTGCTTGCAAGTTCATTTGAGCCAGTTCATTCCGTTGAGCTAGATCCAATTTTTGCAGCCTGGAGATTTCGTCACCATTTTGTGCATTCAACAATCCGGGAGAACTTTTTTGAGATGTCAATCTCAGACCGTAATTCAATTGATTGACAATTTCAAAAATTTTGCCTTCTCGCTCTGCTTCAGGCGTATTTGCCCACAGTTGTTGCCCGATTTTGAAGTGGGTAGACTGTTTTTGATCTTCTGGAATCAGACCGTAAGCAGCTTGTTGGACGCGATCATGCAAGAATTTATAAGGAACGACAATCTCACCATCGCGATTAATGTAGTCTGAATTATTTGATTGGAAGAACTTGTAGGTTTCACTAATGGGGAGAATCAGCCCTTCTTGTAACGCCTTCCATAGGTTGCTCGCTATCTCAATAAGTGATTTTTCAGAGACCATTGCCAAGGTCTTCAAATCAAATTGGTTGCCAATACAAGCCGCCAGTTTCAAAACCTCCTGTGTCTCCACCGGAAGTTTCTGTAACTGCAATGCCATGAACTCTACTACTCCATCGGTCAATGCCAATTGCCGCACCGAAGCCAAGTCACATTGCCAGTAACCCAGTTCTGGCTGGAACTGAATCCACCCCTCCTCGTGCAGTGCCTTGAGAAACTGGGTTGTAAAAAAGGGATTCCCTTTGGTTTTCTGATATACCAATTGTGTTAGGGGTTGAGCCAGTTCATTGGGACAACTTAAGGTGTCTGCCACCAATTGATTCACCGTTATTTCCACCAAGGGTTCCAGGGTAATCATATTGACGGTAGCTTGGGCTTGCTGAATCTGTTCCAGCGTCAGCATCAAGGGATGAGTTGGAAAAACTTCATTATCTCGATAGGCACCCAGAATGAGTAAATATCCAGAACTGGCTTCACTCATCAATAATTGCAGCAAGTTCAGAGAAGCCGAATCTGCCCATTGCAAGTCATCTAGAAATATCACTAGTGGATGCTCAGGGGTGGTGAAAACCTGGATAAATTTCTGAAAGAGCAAATTGAAACGATTTTGGACGGCATTACCAGATAGTTCCGGGACTGGCAGCTGTTTACCGATAATTCGCTCTAGTTCAGGAATCACATCAACGATCACTTGTCCGTTTTCACCCACAGCCGCCAAAATTTTCGCTTTCCACGTCGCCAATTGGACATTACTCTCACTCAGCAGTTGTCCCATCAAATCACGAAAGGCTTGCATAAAGGCACTGAACGGAATATTACGCCCGAACTGATCGTACTTGCCTTTGATAAAGTAACCGCGTTGTCTCACAATCGGTTTATGGACTTCATTGATCACCGCTGTTTTACCAATCCCGGAAAATCCTGCTACTAGCATCATTTCTGAATTGCTATTAGCGACGCGCTCAAAAGCTTTGAGCAAGGTTGCAACTTCTGTTTCTCGCCCATAGAGTTTTTCAGGGATAATGAAGCGATCACACACATCTCGTTGTCCCAGGACAAAGGTTTCTATTCTCCCCGTTGCTTTCCATTGATTAAAACAGCGTTCTAAGTCATGCTTCAAACCCAAGGCGCTCTGATAACGATCTTCGGCATTTTTCGCCATCAACTTCAACACTATCTCTGAGGCGATCGCGGGAATTTCTGGATTAATGCTGTGTGGGGCGAGTGGGAGCTTGGCTAAATGACAGTGTACTAACTCCATTGGGTCATGGGACTCAAACGGTAATTGTCCGGTCAAAAGTTCATATAATGTCACACCTAAAGCATAGAAGTCACTGCGGTAATCAATACCACGATTCATTCGTCCGGTTTGCTCTGGGGAAAGATAGGCAAGGGTTCCTTCGAGAACATTGGGATTTTGGATTTCCTGGTTTTCGCGCGGGAGGAGAGAGGCAATGCTAAAGTCAATCAGCTTGACTTGGTGCGATTCTGGATGAATCAGAATGTTAGCAGGTTTGATATCTTTGTGGATAACTCGATGCTGGCACACATCATGGAGAATATCAGCAATTTGTCGGGCTATTTCTAAAATTTCCCGTAAGGATAGGGAATAATTTTGGGTATAATCCCGTAGGGAAATCCCGCCAAAGTCTTCCATCACTAAGGCATAGCTGTTACCGTATACTTCTAGGCTTAATGGATGGATTATGCCAGGAATGTTAAGATTTTTGGTGATTGTATACTGGTTACGAAACTGTAATAATTCGCTAAAGGTGGGGTAGTCTTGCCGTAATAGTTTAATCACTACTGGACGCTGACTTAACTCCTGCACTGCTCGATAAACTATTGTCTGAGAACCTGCATATATCTGCTCAACAATGGCATAACCAGGGATATAGGGCAATAGATTTGAATCGGGAATTGCTGCCAGTGTTGTCATAGCGTCAAGTTAAAATCTTTAGAAGAAGTTTATAACTTTAATATTTCCCAATAATTTGGCAGAATAAACATTCCGTAACTTGTATACATAATTAGGGCTGGCTGAAAAACATAGGAAAAAAGCGATTAGAAAACAATTCCAATATTTGAAAAGAAACTTAGTCATAGTTTCCATGATTTTTTTTAGGGTTGTTTTCAAAGTCGGGTAGCACTTGGAGGTACAGGGATCGCAATCCCAGTCGCTCAAACAACTTTTATTGTGTATGCAAGTAAATTTGGACTCAGCAATCGTAGCACTAAGGAGTAATCCATTAGTTTCAGTCCCTAACACCGTCTTATCGCTCAATCAAACCCAACAGCTTCTCCTCGACAGCCTTCAAATACGGGTTCTCTCCCTTTCAGCAGTGAATACTCTACCCACGTAAAAAACCTACACCTGTCAGGGAAGGGGGAAGGGGGAAAGGGTTTAAATCTCTTACCCTTTTCCCTTTCCCCTTTCCCCACAAGCGCATTTTGGGGTTGGCAGACTACTAGCGCTTGCCGCCACACTTCTTGCTGTGAATGGGGTTCAAGTTTAGTCATGGGTCGAACTTATCCCTCTCCTGTCGGCAAAATGTCCACAACAACTGCCGCAGCAACTAGCTGTTAAGAACGAGAACGATTGTAGCCAAATCTGTTAAGCATTGTGCAATTGATAGCAGATACCCTTGTTAAATGAAACCTGCTTGAATGAGCCATCCAGGTTGATAGTCGTCTCAGCACTACCGAGAAACAGGTAGCCATCTGTTCTTAATTGCTGTTTTACCTTTGTTAGCAAGACTTTCTTGGTATCTAGATCGTAGTAGATTAAAACATTGCGTAAAAAGATCACGTCGATTTCGGGAAGGGATGACCAAGATTGCATCAGGTTGATCTGACGAAACTCTGCCATCTGGCGAATTTCGGACTTTATTTGCCAGTCACTATCTAGCCGATGAAAGTACTTGTCACGGAGATTTTCAGATAGTCCGCGGTTAATTTCAAGTTGGTTATAATGCCCTTTTTGGGCGCGCGCTAATACCTTAGTGGAAAAATCACTAGCAATTAGCCTTATAGACCAATTGGTAAGTAAGGGGAAATGTTCACGAATTAGCATAGCGATGCTGTAGGGTTCTTGTCCATTAGAGCAAGCAGCACACCAAATGTTTAGCGACCGCTCAATGGCTCGTTTTTTGATTAACTCTGGTAGTATGTATTGTCTCAGTGCTTCAAAAGGGTGATGATCTCGAAAGAATGAGGTTTCATTAGTGACTAACGCCTCGATTGTCTGGATGTGAAGATTGTTAAAGGGTTGAGTGCGTAAATATTTCACCAGTTCAGCAATGAAAGCGAATCCTGCTGATTCTGCAATTGGTTGTAAATGTAACTCCGCTAGATAGCTTTTCTCAGCAGACAACACAACTGCTGAATGATCACGAACTAATTGACGAAGATACTCAAAATCATTGGTGCTTACACTCTTAGTCTGTTCCATTACAGACCTAAAATAGGAATTTGATTGTAACGAATTCGCCGCATAATTTCACTTGCCATCTGGTCAAGGGTGACAATTTGATCGGCAAGTCCAGCATTAACCACAAAACTAGGCATCCCCCACACTACGCTACTAGCTTTGTCTTGTGCTAGCACTTGTCCACCCGCCTCGCGGATGCACTTACAGCCATGTAACCCATCTTGCCCCATACCTGTAAGGATGACTGCAATCGCCCCAGCACCATAAACCTCTGCTACCGAACGAAACAGAACATCTACTGAAGGACGACAGGAATTTTCGCTCGGTGCTTGATGAGTAGCAAGTCGAACTACACCTTTGTCGCGTTGCACAACCAAATGAAAATCTCCCGGTGCAATCCAAGCTTGTCCAGGTTCTAATACCACTCCGGGAACCGCTTCGTTCACTGGGATTTGGCATTTAGAAGATAATCGTTCAGCTAATAGTTTCGTAAACATGGGGGGCATGTGTTGCACAATCAAAATGGGAACTGATAAATCGGCTGGAAGCTCTCTAAGCAAGACAGTTAGGGCATTAGGCCCTCCAGTAGAAACCCCAATTGCTATAACCTCTACCCGCTTGGGATTGGTGTAAAGGGGAAGAAGAACTGGATGAGCAACCGTGCTTGGTGTTGTCAATGTAGTAGTTATTGCACCAAATACTTTAATTTTGGGAATCAAATCCGCTTGAATATATTGATTTATCGCCTCTACACTTCCTAAGTTACTAGGTTTTGTGGCATAATCTGAAGCCCCTAAAGAGAGAGCTTCGAGTGTTGCGATCGCTCCAGTCCGTGTAGAGGTGCTGAACATAATCACTGGTAGGTGGGGATAGATTTGTCGAATCGCGGAGAGAGTTTGTAAACCATCCATTTCTGGCATTTCAATATCCAGGATCACAATATCAGGATTAACCTGGGGAATTTTGGCAAGGGCGATACGACCGTTAGCAGCGACTCCTACCACTTCTAGTTCTGGATCGATGGACAAAATTTTACTAATTCGACTCCGAACTACTACCGCGTCATCAACAATTAGTATTCGGATTTTGGGCATTGGGGATTGGGGATTGGGAATTGGGGACACTTCTCTGCGAGAGGCTGCGCCAACGGCAAGCTCAGTACATCGCTGGGGACTGGGGACAGTGAAAAAACTAATATAGCGTGAGTTTGACAAGTCTTATTTGACCTCTCCCCCAGCCCCTCTCCGTGTCGGAGAGGGGAGTAAAAAGCTTAATTTTTTGTTGCTCCTCCCTCTCCGAAACGGAAAGGGAGGTTGGGAGGGAGAGGTTCATCGAACTTACGTTAATATATGAACTGGCTGACGACTTTCTGCAAATCTACTGCCATGCGCGATAATTCTGTGGCTGCCTGTAATGTATTACTCGTGCCAATCGTTGTACTTTGAGTATTCAATGCGACAACTGCGATATTTCTGGCGATATCAGATGTTCCTCTGGCTGCTTCAGCAATATTGCGGCTAATTTCATTTGTCGTTGCTGTTTGCTCTTCAATAGCACTAGCGATCGTGCTTTGAAAGTCGTTGATTTGATTGATAATATCAGTAATTTGAGTAATGGCTTGAACCGCAGCTTTTGTATCTGTCTGAATTGCTTCAATGCGCTGACTAATATCTTCAGTTGCATTTGCTGTTTGTTTGGCTAATTCTTTCACCTCGTTTGCAACTACAGCAAATCCTCTGCCGGCATCTCCGGCTCTTGCGGCCTCAATTGTAGCATTGAGCGCCAGTAAGTTTGTTTGCCCAGCGATCGCAGTAATAACTTTAATTACTTTGCCAATTTCAATGCTGCTTTGACCAAGCTTATTAATTGTTTCATTGGTGCGGTCAGCAGTTTTAACTGCTTGAGTCGTGACTTTTGCCCCTTCCATGACGGTCTTAGCAATTTCTTGAATGCTGGCATTCATCTGCTCTACCGCAGTCAAAATTGTACTGCTATTTTGGCTCACCTGTTCGGCGGAGCTAGATGCAGAGGTTGCCTGTTCAGCAGTTTGTTCGGCGTTTTGAGTCATTTCTGTGCTAACTGCGGTCAATTCTTCTGATGAAGAGGCAACTGCCGTTGCCACCTCTGCCATCTGTCTGATTGAAGACCTCAAGCTGCTAATCATTTGATTGGCATTATCTGTGAGTTGCTTAAAATCTCCAGCATTGCTTTCCTCAATTTGTTTGGCTAAATTTCCTTGGGCAACAACAAGGGTTACTTCATTAATACTTTTGATCTGCTCTTTTAAATTTGTAGACATTTGATTAAAGTTATCAAGCAATCCTTGCCAACTTCCGTCTGCTCCTTTGACAACGGCTTGAGATCCGAGCTTCCCTTCTGTACCAATTTCGGTTGTCAAGCGAGAAACTTCTTGGGCAAAGTTTTGGTTTAAACTTACCAATTCATTAAAAACCAAGACAATTTCACCTAGTTCATTATCCTCGACAGGTAAACGGACGCTAAAATTACCATTTTTTACAGACTTAAGTGCTAAAAGTAACGCTTGCAGTTGCTCTTTTTTGACACCATTATCAGTCGCCGAAGCTACACTATCCTCTGAGGAAGATTTAGAGTTGGCTGTTCTTGCAGCCCGATTCGTAGTCATTGCAAGGCGCTCCTCAATTACTCGGTAACGTGATTTATCAAATTAACATTTAGAATTTTTTCGGCATCTAAAACTAGCAGAAATCCATCTAGGAGAGGGTAAGCCCCTGCTAGCATCCAACGCATTTTACCTTTTAAGGTTGTAGGTGGAAGTTGAAACGTGTTCTGTGGAAACTCTAAGACATCACCAACATTATCGACGAGCAGACTGACTACTTCATCCTCAAAACTTACAATAATATTAAATCCCTGTGACTCATCTACAAGTTTTATATTTGATTGTGTCTGTTGTTCGCTCATCTCTAATCGGCGTTGCAAATCGATTACAGTAATAATTTGTCCACGTAAATTAATTAAACCACAGATATCTGGTGGGGCTAAAGGTATACGAGTTATTGCTTGTGGGCGAATCACTTCTTGAACGTGTAGCACGTTAATACCAAAATAAACTCCTTTGAGAAAAAATGTACAAATTTGTTGTTCAGCCATTAGTAATCAATTGCAGCAAATGAGGGTTAGCAATGCGAATTACAGCCTCAATGTCAAGGATTTCTGTAATTTGACCCTGAAATACAGCGCACAAAAGCACACCTGGTCTACTAGAGACACCTGTAATTGTCAGTGGTTCTTCTACAATGTCAAGAATCCGCTCAACCACTAGCCCAACACTGAGTTCTGAGGAGGGTGAGACAATCACTATCTGGAGAGTCTCTGCAACAGTTGCCTTAGTCCGCTCGTGGAGGTCATTTTCATAACTACGGAAAAACACTTTGTTCAGGTCAATTAACGGCAAAATTTTCCCGTAGGATTGTACTACATCCTGATTACCTGCTTTCTCTACCGCAGAGCAAAGAATTTCTTCAAGCCGAAAGGCAATAGTCAATGGAATGCCCATACGAGCGCCTTCGGGCCCCTCAAACAATAGTATTGTTTGACGAGCGATAATTTGATCTTGGTCTTTTATGGCGTTTTCAATCAATAACTGCTGCTTTTGTTTTGCGGTTACACCAGAACGGTTCGCCAGAACAACAACATCAATAATTAATGTAACTGTGCCATCCCCTAGAATAGTTGCTCCGGCAAATAAAGATTGCGCCTTTAACTGTTTCCCTAAAGGTTTAACCATAATGTCTTGGATGTCTTCAATTGTGTCCACAACTAATCCGAATTGATAGTTATCAACTTGCACAATTACTAGACTGAACATTTCCAATTTGGAAACACTATTGGGTATTTGTAATACTTGATTTAAATAAACTAATGGTACAAGAGTGTCCCGCAAGCGATACACAGGTACATCGTAAAACATCTCAATCTGATTAACTGCCTGTGCTTCTAGGCGTACTAGCTCTTGGATACTTGCTTGGGGAATAGCATAGCGATCGCTGCCACTGGTGACAATTAATGCGGGAATAATCGCCAAGGTCAGGGGAATCTTAATTTTGAATGTCGTTCCTTGTCCTTTCTGGCTATGAATTTCAATCGTGCCATTAATTTTATCAATATTACTCTTGACAATATCCATCCCAACTCCACGTCCAGAAAGGTTTGTCACCTGTTCTGAAGAAGAGAAGCCGGGTAAGAAAATTAAGTTTATCGCTTCCGACTCACTCATAGATGCGGCTTCTACGGCACTCACTAAACCAAGTTGCTGCCCTCGCCTTTTGAGTTTTTCTAAATCCAGACCACGACCATCATCGCCAATTTCAATATTGACTTTGCCACTTTCATGAAAAGCTCTTAAAAATAACCGCCCGACAGATGACTTTCCACAAGCAGTCCGCTCTGCTGGTAACTCAATGCCATGATCTATACAGTTGCGTACTAAGTGAGTCAAGGGGTCTTTAATCGCTTCAATAATGCTTTTATCCAGTTCAGTATCTATTCCCTCCATGTCAACCTTAACTTGTTTACCGGAAGCGATCGCCAAATCGCGCGTTACGCGAGGAAACTTTTGCCAAATGGTACTAATTGATTGCAGCCGAGTTTTCACGATCTCTTCCTGCAACTGGGATGTCAGAAGACTAAGGTGTTGGCAAGTAGCAGTAAAGCTACTATCCTTAAACTTGTTACTAAATCCAATCACCTGATTACGGGTTAAAACGAGTTCACCCACTAGGTTCATTACCTGATCTAGCAGGTTAACATTAACTCGGATCTGAGAAGATTCTGATGCTCTCAAGGTTAAGATTTCAGGGAATTCGTGAGGGAAATACGTAGTATCAATATTGGTCTGCGACCCTTGCAGATTAGCAGCAGATGCGATGGTCGGCTGCTCAGTGAACTGCAATTGAGTTAAAGTCGTAATCAGTGCTGAATAATCGCGATCGCCCTCATGTCTGGTTGCTTCAATTTGGGACAGAATCTGCCGAATGCCGTCAAGTATTTGCAGTAAAGTATTGATGATCGTGGGGGTAATTGCTAGCTGGCGATCGCGTAAAGACGAGAGCAAATTTTCTCCAGCATGAGCAAGTGATTCCAATTTGGGAAACGGTAAAAAGCCGCAGTTTCCTTTAATTGTGTGGAGTGATCGATAAATGCGAACTACAGCTTCTCCTTGTTCTGATACTTTATCGAGACAAATAATATCTTGTTCAATTTGATTCAGATTTTCATAGCTCTCAATTAGGAATGCTTCTATATCATCGTTAATTTCAGTTAGCTCCATTACCTTTTCTGTGAAAAATTAGACCCTTTGTGTTCATGGTAATTTAATGGTAATTTAAAATTTCAGCAATATATGGCTTTCAAATAATGTTTAGATGTTTCATGCTGAAAAGATAATGTTATTTTAATGGTAAAGTAATAAATATGCAATGTCCTTGTTGCTATTCAACTCAAACTTTCAAGAATGGTTTTCGCAAAGGCAGACAATGTTACAAATGTAAACAATGTGGTCGTCAGTTCCTCGAATCTTACCAAGCTTGGTGCTACTCAAACGATGTCAAGCAATTGTGTCTCAAGATGCATCTTAAAGGCATGAGTCTGCGAGAAATCGAGCGGGTGACAGATATTCACCACACGACAATTTTGCATTGGCTTCGTAAAGCCAGGCTTGACCTAGATGAAATTTCAAATACTTAACTAAAGTTTAGTAACACCTTATACCATTATATTTTCAGCAGATGAATTTTAAATGTTTTTAACTTAAGCAACTTAAAAAATCATTATTCAAATGATTTTTTATGGTATAAAGATCATTTGAATAATATTTATTTAACTGAAATCAATCAACAATTCTTAAGCTAAAACACAAAGGGGTAGAGATAATGACATTGGTTTTGATTATTGATGATGCAGCCTTTTCTCGCAGAATGATCCGAAAGTATTTGCAAGTTGATGGTTACGAAATTATAGAAGCAACTAATGGGCGTGAAGGATTAGAATTAGTTCACCAGCGCAAACCAAATTGTGTGTTAGCGGATTTACTCATGCCAGACATGAATGGGTTTGAATTTCTGCAAGCTTTACAAGATGAAGAATTAAAAATTCCCACAATTATCATCTCAGCCGATATCCAAGAAGGGGCACGCAATCAAAGTTATAGTCTTGGGGCTATTAACTTTATTAATAAGCCACCAAAAGAAAATGAATTGCGAAAGGCAGTCCAGCAAGTTCTTAATACTAAGGAATAAGTTTTGATGAATATAACAGCAGAACAACTGGATGCACTTCAAGAGTTGATTAATATTGGAATTGGTCGATCCGCAAGTCTACTGAATGAGATGGTAGACTCTCACATTGGTCTCAAAATTCCATTTGTGAAAGTATTAACTGCTGCTGAAGCCTATCAGGAATTAGCAACACGATTCCATGATGACAGCTTGGCATCTGTAAGACTAGGCTTTACAGGTTCTTTTTCTGGTGCTGCTGGCTTGATTTTTCCTACTGACAGTGCATCATCACTAGTTGCAGTGCTTACAGGTGAAGAGCCAGGTTCTGCTGATCTAG
Source organism: Nostoc sp. C052 (assembly GCF_013393905.1). Lineage (GTDB taxonomy): Bacteria > Cyanobacteriota > Cyanobacteriia > Cyanobacteriales > Nostocaceae > Nostoc. The sequence goes on along the minus strand of NZ_CP040276.1, from coordinate 88,237 downwards.
ATGCGGTGAAAATTGGCACTCTGAGCGAAATTGGTAACATTGTCATCAATGGGGTGATGGGTTCGCTTAGTAATGTGCTAAAGCAGCATGTGAATTATACATTACCTGTTTACTTAGAAGATACAATTGAAAACTTATTATTATCTACTTATGAAAGCGATTCCAAAATCTTGCTAGCACAAGCTCGATTCATAATTGAACAGCTAGAAATTATTGGGGATATTATTTTAATCTTTCACGTAGGTACATTTGATGCGCTTATCAAGGCAATTAATGATGAAATTGCAATCATGTAATCTAGAAAACTTTCTAACCTAAGATAGATAAAAATCTTTAAATCTTCCGCTCAAATCCTGATGACGAAATAATGAATATTATAGAAAAAGCTCATGAACAATTTAGCCTTTTAGATAAAATTCCTTTAGGAGCTTTCGTTCTACAGTCCGATTACATTGTTTTATTCTGGAACTGCTGCTTGGAGGAATGGACAAAAATTTCCCGAAGTAAAATTTTAGGAAATTCAATTCTTGAATATTTTCCTCATTTAAATCAGCCTCGTTATAGTAGTCGCTTAGAGCAAATTTTTCAAGGCGGCCCTCCTGCAATCTTTTCTTCTCAATTGCATAAATATGTTATTCCTATACCGCTATCTCAAAATAAATATCGTATTCAGCAGACAACTGTAACTGCTGTGCCTGCAATGGACGGAAATAGGTTTTATGCCCTTTTCTCAATTGAGGATTTCACAGATTTAACTTTTCGAGTTCAGGAATATAAAAACTTACGAGATCAAGCACTAGCAGTAGCGGAAGAACGCCAGAAAGCCCAAGAAGCTGCTGAAGTAGCAAACCGCATCAAAGATGAATTTTTGGCAATTGTTTCTCATGAACTTCGTTCCCCTCTTAATCCAATTTTGGGTTGGGCAAAGCTACTGAAAAACCGCTCATTAAACGAAGCTACTACTGTGCGTGCCCTTGAGACAATCGAACGCAATGCTTTACTCCAGGCTCAGTTGATTGAAGACCTGTTGGATATCTCCCGCATTCTTCGAGGCAAGCTAGCACTTAATTTAGAAACTGTTGATCTTGCTTTTATTATTGAAGCTGCCTTAGAGACAGTGCATTTGGCAGCAGAAGCAAAGTCTATTCAAATTAATCTTGATCTAGATATAAAAATTGGACAAGTTAAAGGTGATGGTAGTCGTCTTCAACAAGTTGTTTGGAATTTACTCTCTAACGCCATTAAATTCACACCAGCCGGTGGAAAAGTCGAAGTCTACTTAGAACAGATTGATTCTCAGATACAACTCAGAATCATTGATACGGGTAAAGGTATTAATCCTGATTTTCTGCCACACGTATTCGAGTATTTCCGTCAGGCAGATAGTAGTACAAGCCGAAGTTATGGCGGATTAGGACTTGGTTTGGCGATTGTGCGCCAACTTGTCGAGTTGCATGGTGGTAGAGTTTGGGCACAAAGCCCTGGTGAGGGACAAGGCGCGACATTTACAGTTTGCCTACCAATGCTTCAACAGAGTCTAGAATTCAAAATTGAAGATCAGAATATCTCTGACGATTCCTATCCATTCTGTATGCTCCATGCTCCACTAGAAGGGGTACGCTTATTAATTGTGGATGATGATGCTGATACCCGTGAGTTTCTTGCCTTCCTATTGGAAGAAAACGGAGCAATCGTGATGAGCGCAGCATCCGCCAACGAAGCACTCGCTCTAATTGCACAGTCAAAACCAGACCTACTGTTGAGCGATTTGGGTATGCCAGAAGTTGATGGCTACGCTTTAATCAAAAAATTACGAGCAATGCCTGCTAATCAAGGTGGACAGATTCCCGCTATCGCTCTAACTGCTTACGCCGCAGAAACTACACAAAAACAGGTTTTAACCGCTGGATTTCAACTTCATATCACTAAACCAGCCGACCCCTCAAAATTAGTAGCTGCAATTGCAGCACTTGTTGAGGACTAACTGCTTAATCAAAAGATTTTCTGGATATATTGTTAAGATACGTAAACAGCTAGTGATCCTTACAGCAGCAAGCGATGCCTTTTCTACGAGACGCTACGCGAACGGCGGCAAGCTACGCAACGTGGGTAAGTTATCCAAGTTTAAGGGAAAAGTTGCCTGGGAGTAGTATTTATATGGACTTGCGTCTATGTTCTTCTCCCATTTTTGTTACTATGTCCATTTTCTTTCTCCAAAAAAAGTGATCGCTTGATTAATGCCTTAACGAAGTTTTAGGTATTTCAGCTTACAACTTGTCCAACTTCTCCTGACAAAAGCTGTCCAAAATCTTCTTCATGTCACAAATTGCCAAAATTGTTTAGCGGATTATCTCGTCGCCGTGTTCTGATTCTAAGACCCTCAACAATTTCTCTTCCAACGTCGTCAAATAAGCCCGATTCACCTTCCCCAATAACTGCAACAGACTTTTGACTGTCTCCTCCAGCGAATCGGAATACACCCGACTGATGCGATCGCAAATCACCCGCATCTGCTCACACTCGGCAGGCAGGTAATTGTAAGATTTAAGATGCTGCAAACCAAGGGTGTACTCCCCATCCCAGGTTTTGACAGTGCATGATAACAGGGCAAAGTAATACATTTTTTCTGTAATATATTTTGTATTATAAAGGTAATATAAGTAAAGCTCTTATTCTTTCGTAACAAACTTGTGCCAGCTTGAACTTGATCGCCCTAAAAGGAGAGTGGGAATGAAAAAAGTAGCGGTGTTTGGCAATGCTGGAGGCGGTAAATCAACTCTAAGCAAAAGATTATCCCAAATTACTGATTTACCACTTCACATCTTGGACAAGATTAAATATCAATCAGGGGGAACTGAGGTTCCACATGAAGATTATAAGCGCGTCCATCAGCAAATTTTAGCTACTGACCGATGGATTATTGACGGGTTTGGCTGCATGGAAACTCTCTGGCTAAGACTGAACGAGGCAGATACTCTGGTTTATGTCGATCTACCTCTATATGTGCATGGATGGCTGGTAACTAAACGATTTATTACAGGTTACTTTAAACCGCCATCAGGCTGGCCTGACAATAGTCCAATATTGAGGAGTTCGCTTAATAGCTACCGCGTACTTTGGCTATGTCACAAATATTTGACACCAAAATATCGTGAGTATATCGAGCAGGCTCAAAGCATGAAAAATGTTTATCATATTCGCTCGACTAAAGAAATTTCGCAATTCTTTGAATTAATTAAGTGCCAGACTAATTTAAAAGATGGTGCATAAATCTATGGAAATCAGATTTTTAAACACCCAAGATGTCGTCGTTTACCGCGAACTACGTTTGCAAGCATTGAGAGACTCGCCCACAGCATTTGCTTCCAGTTATGAGGAGGAATCCCGTTTTTCTTTGGCCGACTTTGCTGCCAGACTTCGCCCTCACGATAATTCTGCTAACGGGATTTTCGGTGCTTTTAGCGACACGGACAAACTTATTGGTATGCTCGGCTTCTCACGCGAGAACCGTTTGAAGCGTGTTCACATTGGTTCTCTCTGGAGTATGTATGTTTTACCTGAGAATCGAGGGCGAGGTGTTGGAGCCGCGCTTCTTGATGAGGCATTATCCCATGCTCGACGGCTTAATGGTCTGCGACAGATCGTTCTCACGGTCACTACAAACAATTTACCAGCCGCCTCTCTTTATAGCTCACGGGGTTTTGAGCGTTTCGGTTTAGAGCGTAATGCTTTATTTATTGATGGTAGATATTTTGATGAGGAGCATCTGGCATTACACTTCAACCATGATGCCTAACGAGAACCTGTCGCACACTTACTATATAAAAACGACCATAATTCTTAAAACTTTATCTCGTTCCCATATTCCAACTCCACAACACTCAACAATTTCTCTTCCACAGCAGTAAGATAAGGCCGATTTACCTTCCCCAACGACTGCAACAGACTTTTGACAGTCTCCTCCAGCGAATCGGAATACACGCGACTGATGCGATCGCAAATCACCCGCATCTGCTCACACTCGGCAGGCAAGTAGTTGAAGGACTTCATGTGCTGCAACCCAACGGCATACTCGCCATCCCACATTCTCACGCTGCAACTAAAGTTATTCACTGCGCTGACAATTGCCCAGTAACCGCTTCCCAATCACCCCCCGCAGACAACCTTGAACTCTAACCGATAACCCCTTGGCAACCGATGTGCATTGGGGCCTTATGCGGTCTATCTATTTTTGTATTTTGTATATAATAGCACGCAGTACTGCTTATAAATAATATGGAATTTTTTGATCGCCTTTATTTAGGTTTCGAGGCTGAATACTACATTATGGGTCGGCTTTTTGGGGCGGGGTATGAGGCTTTTAAGCTACCTGCTGATTTTGGTTTTGATATATTAGTAACAAACCAAAAAGAACAATCTCTTAAAGGTAATAGGACACAACGTAATATTCAACCTCCTTATGCTCTCCAGATAAAATCTCGACGCATTAAAGAAGAAACCTTTTATGATGGGCCAAATGGAAGACCAGAAACGAGGGTAAAGTTTTCCATTAAAAAGCAAGATATTGATTTAATGCTTGCACAAGATAATAGTTATTTGATTTGCGTGATATTTATAAGTGATGCATCAGGATTAATTACTAATAAAATTATATCTTTTTGGCTTGATAAATTCCATTTAGAGTATATTAAATCTCTAGGTTGTTTTCGAGAAAAATTAGATGCAAAAGGTATATATGAACTACAATCATGTATCCGTTTACGTCCTACTGTTGATACCGAATCTTTTATTGATGAAAATTTAGTCAACAAAGGGAAGTTGACACAAGAAGGTAAAAAGTTTCTTTTAGATAAACTTCCTAAAACTTTACAGCTTAATTGGGAAGCAACTGAATATATTTCACTAGTTCGTCCACCTAAAAATGATAAAAATAGTGATCCCTCTGTGGTTAAGGCAATTCCATCAGCTTTAACAGATTTTAAAAATTTGGGTATGAAGATTAGTCTGAACTTGGAATAGGCTGAGACACCTACGGAAAGGTTAAATCGAAGACTGATTCTTTTAATCAGTTAAATAAAAACCAATGGAAAAAATTAGAATGAGAAGGGTAATGGAAAGTGGTAGTAGCTTCCAATTTGCATACTATCCTCCAAAAGTAGATATTGGAGAAACAGTAGATATAAGGTAACGAATAGAAGCCAGCGCTCACCAATACAGCACCGGGTTTGTTTGATGTATCTGTTTTGGATATCCGATGTCTTGGAAGAAGCGGTATTTTGGACAGGAAAGCTCGTCTCGACTAATCCTCAACTTGACATTTCTGTTCAATAAAACTCAAAAGCTCTTCTTCAAACTGAGTCAAATACGGGCGCTTCAGTTCTCCTAAACACTTCAAAACTGCCTCTGCTGGCGCTTCTAGCTTGCCACTGTCCCGTAACCTACTGATGCGATCGCAAATCACCTGCATCTGCTGACATTCCGACTCCAGGTAGTTCAGTGGCTTCAAGTGGTCGATTCTCACGGTGTATTGTCCATTCCACGTTGTCACTGTACAGCTGAACTCGCCTACATGGTTGACAATACACCAATTCCCGCCTTTTCCTCGTAAATCAGGATTATCCTTAGCAATGATTTGGCACACTTCTCCGACACGGTAAGGATTTGGCGCTTTGGTGCGCTCCATTATTCGATCCACCACATCTTTTACAATTCTACCTGTGGGAACTTTACCACCAGCAACTTGCACCGCCTGCTGCCATGCAGTGCGCTGGACTTCTGGTTCTAGGGGAACCAAGGGGCGTATTTGACGTTCGTTTGTCGGCAGTATTTGTAAACCAATTGTGGAGATTTCGACATTTTGTAAACCAATGGTTGACATTTTTGGAGACTGTAAACCATCTGTGGTTATTTCCGCATTCTGTAAACCAATGGTTGACAAATTCTCCATAACTGTCGCCGCAGCAATTTTATAGGTTGCTGCCATTCGTGTATAACCAAACCGTGAACGGCAATACTCCTCAAAGGTTTTGTGCGTAGAGCGATATAATCTGCGATCACGAAGTTCCATCAAAGCCTTTCCTGCTTCAAAAAACGCCCGCTCCACTTTCTTCTCCAAGTGCAAGCGATCGCTTTGCTCCTCCTGGGTCAACTCTGTTACTTCAACAGCAGTAACTGTAATCGTTGCTGAACTTGGATCTACTTGCTGGGAGATATCCTCGTTTACAGAGTTAACTGCTGAAGTTGAATCGGTAGATGTGGCAGAGGTGGCTTTGTTGCGCTTACGGGGTGGTTTATTCATTACTCCACCTCTTTTTGGTTTAGTCGCATTTGCTTAGAGCCGATTGCAAATAGGTTTTGAGTGTGGGACTTAACTGCGATTGCGCCAAGCGCAGTGCCTTTAGTAATAACTCGTCAACAGAAACTGAAGACAGAGTAGGAGGAATGACACTGGCAGGCTTAATCATCAAAACGCACTCCAAAATCCACGCCTAAAACTTCTTCAATTTTGCGAAGGGTTGGTTCTGGTAAAACATCATTTTCTTCACGTTCAATCCGATACCAATTAGCACGAGTCATATCGGCCGCTTTTGCCAATTCTTCTACCGATCGTGGATCTCGCTCTCTGGCTTCTTTAATTCTTGCTCCGATGCCAGGGGCATCAACCCGTATAACCCGTTCTATTTGCACATCTATAGACATGAACAATCCTCTCTATTCAATCATTTCGTAGATTCTATGTAAATTGTAGAGTGACACTTGACAAAATGTCTAGTGAGAGGATACAGTATAAATATAAAGAAAGCGCCCGGACTGCGAATCTAGAGCGCTTTCTGTCCCGTTAGGAACTTTAACAATCATGACATACCAAATCTACACTCATCAACAGCTGCAACTGAAATCGATTGCCCGACTCAAGCAAATCTACAGCGAAATCGCCTGCACAGTCGAAGTAAGCGACAAACGCTGTAAGGATGCCTGGATTTTTGCAATCGCTGATTATCAAGCCAGCAAGATTCAGAAACTCGCCCTTGCTGCCCCCGACAACCAAGCCCTCGCCCAAGCCGAACTCGACAACTACATCGCTGACCAAGCCCAAGCGATCGCTCCCGAACCCCTCACAATAGTCGAAATCTCGTTTGACCATCACGAATATTACGCTGATGACAAACTGGTAGCCAGCATCAGCCATGACGACAACCACTTAACGCAACGCTGGGTAGTCATGATCAATGATAAAGAAATATTTCGTGCCAATACTCTAATGCGTTGCGATCGCTTCATCTGCACTCACTATAAAGATGGCTCATTACCTGTGCAAGAAGAAGCAGAGGTGCAGGGGAGCAGGGGTGCAGAGGGGAAAAACTTACAACAACTTTCTCCTCTGCCCCTCTGCGCCTCTGCCCCGCAAGTTTCCTCTACGACTGAAAACCAAATCATGGCGCATATCTTCAACGAGTGCCAGAATTATGGGTTTGAAATTCTCGATGATGGCATTTACAACAACAACGGCGTGAAACTGGGGCAAGTTGGATGCACTGATGGTAACTGGTGGGTAAAGAGGCGTTATTCAGTCCAGCAGCAGTATTCTAACTCCGTGCTTGATGCTGTGCGATCGCTGTCGATGGTGGATGTGTCTACCGATGGTAAATCCATTTTTGATGAATATTTTTTAGATCAGCCATTAGAACAGCTAACTGGCGATAAATTGCAACGCCTGCTGGAGAGAACGGAGTTAGTTACAGCGTAAAGAGTAGGCTTCGCCTGGGAAAAGGTTAAAGGGAAAGGGGGAAAGGTAAATTTCTTCATTCCCTTCCCCCTTTCCCTAAAACACATTCCCTTCATTCACCTATTCATCTATGCAACCCACAATTTCTATCCCTCAACACTGGCCCTACCCTCGCTTTAACTTGGAACAGCGTACACAACAGGGCATCATACTGGGACTTTACTACTATCCCTCTGGTACAGAGTTGGCTGAACAATTTGATGATGGTTGGCGCTATGTGCTGATACCTAACAAGAATTCTGATGAGATATCGTACTTGCAAGAGAATCAAATCCAACCGCTATCTCCACAGGAATTGTTCACGCAAATTACCGCAGAGATTGACTTTTATCAACAACAAATAAGCATTCTCAACCGACAGTTAACCGTATTAACTCAAGGTGCAAACAATGGCTAATTCTACAAACAATTTTGACCGTAGAGCAAATCATTTGCTGCGTTCAATTCGGCTTTGTGGCGGTTGTGTTCCTCTGCACCGTCTGCAATTCCAATTCTCCGATTCAGTGATTCAAACACTTCTAGATAAAGAACTGGTGCAAGTACAGAACACGGGACGCGGTTTTTTGTTGGAGATTGCCGAGGATTTTTAAGCTCTCAATCCCAGAGGAAATACTGATGAAACATTACGCGAAAACCATTTCAGCAACTCTGCCAAATTGGGCAAGCGTCGTTACAAAGAACGCGGATTTATTTGAGGCTTAAATCAATGAATAGCAAAATGTACTGTTTTAGAATTCAGTTAAAAAACTGTCCTGAATCCAAGGAGAGTTAGTAGAGTTAATTTACAAATTTCCTGGTGGAATTTGGGCTGTCATGGTTGTATGGGATGGCAATTGTGGACAGAAAACTGAAAGCTATACAGACAGTTTTATTTTTCTATAAATAGAACGCTGTCTAGGCATTTTTGTTGTTAGTGATATAGCCTCTTTAACTTGTCGATTACAGGAAATGGCTGAAGGTTTAAGCATCACTTCCAATCTGACAAAATCAGGAAAAAATCATGAAACTTTACGCTAAGACCATTCCACAGACTTTACCCGATTGGGCAACCACCTTTACAAAAAGTGCAGATTTATTTGAGATTGAAATCAACGATGAACATCCTAATTTTCAACCTCTGCTTGAAGAGTTAGAAACGGAGATTGAGCCAGGAACATTCGGTGTAAAAGCGGAGGACTTATGTTCACGGCTGGGCATAGAAATGTCTAATCCACATCTCCACCAATTAATTGAACAAGCTCAAACACTGATATGCGAAATTGCTACGCATCCAGACTACAGACAACTGTTGGACTTGGGATATACCCCTGATTTAAACATTGCCGATGCTCAAACTGCACTGACTTATTTGCAGTGGGAGCTAGATCGCAATCGAGAGACTTCTGTTTAGTACAAAAGCGTTCATCTAAAGGAATGCCATTACTTCAGATGAACGCACGGAAGTTTTTCTCCCGCTACAGAATTCCCATTATTGCACACAGAACACCAATCAATGAAACTTAGCCGAGGTGAACATGGTTACTGAAATCAAACTAGGTTTATGCAACCCTCCCGAACCGATTTATTTATATGTCAAAAATGCCGAGTTAGGTGGAGAATCTTACCTGTGGTATAACTACGATATTGAACGGGATAAAACTATCCCTGTTTCCCAAAGAGCATTAACTGGTTATCTGTCAGAACTGCGATTAACCACTAAAGAATTCAAAGGAAAGGACAACCTGAAGCTGGATATTGTCGTGAGTGCAGATGAACTTTATGTTGTCAGGACTGGTGTTGAAACCAATTTCGCCAAAAGCTTTCTTCTCGCTGCCTCATTAGTTCAGGATTTTTCTAAACCACTGATTATCGTTGCGAATGCTGGTGACGAGAATACAGTTTTCTGTAATCTTTACGATGCTGCAAGTAAAAGCAGAATTGAAAGAGAATGGAACAAAAATGCTGATTGGGTAACTATCATTCGTGACATCCAATTTCGCTTAGGTGGCATTCCATCTACACCAAAACTTAGTGTAGTCCCTCAACCAGTACATCCCCAAGATTTACGAATCAAAAATATTCGTACTTTGCTTGATTATCCACTTGATTTAGTCAAAGAGTGGTTGGAATTTCAGGATGTTGACCGCCCAAGTCTACTTCATATTAGCAAGATTAATGAACTGGTAAAAACTATGTGTTTAGCTTGGGCAGCAGACAAGTGTGAATATCCCAATCATGCCGAGTCTTCATATCAAAACCAAGTTGTTGATGCTGTTGCTAGTGGTGCTGATGAGTTAACGGCAATCAATGGGTGGATGCAACAGTTGCAATCTGCAAAAGCCGGAGCAGTGTAAATAACCATACAGGATTCAGAAGAAGTTTTATTTCTGAATTCTGAATTAATCAGATGGGAATAAAAACCATGAGAGTCATCGTTACAGTAGTCGAAAAAATCGTCAGTGAAGCGCACATCGATATCCCTGATGGGCTGAACCAATCTGTAATCAGGCAGCACATCATAGACCGTTACAACGCTGGGGAAATGCTGACTGATATGAACATCTTTCAAGTTGACTTTGAATCTATCAGCGCTCGGATTTTCAAAGAACATTCTGATACTAAATCTGTATAAATATCGGAGGTAATCAGATGCATACAAAATGGACTGATGAAGAACTCGGAATCATTGAAGCTAAAGCTGAACTTTATACCCCTAAGCAAATCGCCTCAATCTTAAAAAGACATGGGTATTTTCGTACTTCAATTGCTATCGCTACTAAACTTTGGGCTTTGGGTTATTCTACGAGCCCCTTTCTCGATAACTATAGTAGTGCTGAAATCGCCCGTGTTCTGTGTGTGCATTCCACCACCGTTTCTGGTTGGGTGAGACGTGGTTGGTTGAAAACTAGTCGCCGTTCTTCTAAGCGTTATCAAGTTCGTCGATGGCATCTCAAAAACTTTTTTGAAAATCCTCCACAACATCTAAAAAAGCGTATTGCCTCTATTGACTCCGAAGCCATTAATTACTTATTGGGAAGAAAAGCATGATTGACCACATTAACGCACTTCAAACAAGCTGGTATCTTTCTCCACCTTGGCGTGGAACAATTCCACCGGTTGAGGTCAATTTACTGGAGAGGGTATACCTCAGAACCACGAGAACATTCGGCTATTGCTGTGGGATGCAATGGAAACACGAGTGCTGGATTTATTCAATTGATTGTGGAAAAGAAATACTCCACGCCACACAAAACCAAATCATCGGGACTGGAGAATTAGAAGCCATTACTGTGCAAAAACCTGCTTTTGTTCTGGGCGAAAGAGTGATTCTCTGTTCTCACGACAAAGGAACAAAACAACGGCTGATTTTAGGGATTGCACTGGTGCATAAATCTTGGTTTTACCTTGTTGAATTGATGTCACCAACGTTAATTAAGACACCGACTATATCGAATCGTTTTTCACTGGTTGGTGAAAAAAGTTTAGTGCGAGTCAATACTTGAGTTTTTCTAATCACACAACCACAAATCATTACACAACGAAAAATTATGTCAGCAATTCAAATCGCCGAAATCATCGAACAAATCTCTCAAGAGATTGAAGTTGACGCTAATGGTCAAGCGAAAGCCAGTGTTAGAGCAACTGCAAGACTGGCTGGAGTTGATGATGAATCGATTAGAAAAGCTTTGAAATCAAGCGCCGACCTAGCACCCTCGAAATTAGCTAAAGAGCTTATGCTGCAAGAATTTTCAGCCGCCGACCTCAGCCAGTGGAGAACCGACGGTATCCCCGACATTGCGATCGCAATCATCCTAGAGTACTACGCTTACGAGGCTGGTAGATACTGTACTAAGCAAGCCAGATTGGTATGCCGTTCATTTAACACCATCGGCATTCGAGCATGGATTCAGGACAAATTGGGCTGGACTAAACCCACCTCTAATAGCGAAACCGCGATGACACAAATACAGTTACTCGCAGCGATCGCACAACAGATGGCACAGCAAGAACAATATTTACTGGAGCAACAACAGCAACAAACTGAAATCCTGGCGAGACTCAAAGCAGTTGAAGTTGAACAAGATAGGGTGAATACACCATGCGGTCACAAATATAGTGTTGTTGGGTTCGCCAATCTTCAAGGTTTAGAAATATCGGTAAAAGAAGCGGGTGCTAAAGGTCGAAAAGCCAGTGCATTGTGTCGAAAACAAGGCATAGAAATAGAACGCATTCATGACCCACGTTTTGGAAAAGTTGGTTTATATCCAGAAAGTATTTTGGTTGAGGTTTTTAAAGCTGAACAGAACTAATAGCAGTTTCAAAATTTGAGAGAACTACCATGCAACAACTCACACTTTTCTCTGAATCTGTACCAGTTTTACCCATCACTTATTACCCCGATTTCTTAAGTCAAGAACTTGCAAATGAACTCTATCAACACTGCTTAAAACTGGAGTGGCAACAGAATCAAATCAGAATGTTGGGTAAAACTCTTCCCGTCCCGCGCCTGGAGTGCATCTATGGTGATGCCGGATGTGATTATCTTTACTCCAACAGCGTGTTCTTAAAACCTCTGACTTGGACAGAAGCTCTGTCTAACTTGCGGGACAGAATCACTGCACTGACTGGCTACAAGTTTCGCATTGTCATCGGAAATCAATACCGCAGTGGACAGGATTCGATTGGCTGGCACGCAGACAACGAACCATTGATGGGATTTAACCCGGCGATCGCATCAGTCAGCTTGGGTTCATGTCGCAAATTCCAAATAAAACCGAGAAATGGCAAACCAACAGACTTCTGGCTGGAACACGGCAGCTTGCTTGTGATGCACCCAGGCTGCCAGTCCACACATCTGCATCAAGTCCCCAAAACCAACAAAGTTGTTAGCACCCGTATTAATCTCACGTTTCGACCGCACACAGGAGGCGGGAAATGAGGGTAAGGGGAAAGGAATTGTTCTCACTCCTTTAACCCAAACCCAGTAACCTTTTCCCTTTCTCAAGTCTAAAAGAGTCTCAAAGCGGCATGACCCATAATGCCGCTCTATTTCCATGCGTCAAAAAACAGAGGGAATATGCGTATAATCGAATCTGATTCTCAAGCTAAACATTTACAGGAATGGCTGGGCAGTGGAGTTGACGAAGAAATCTTTCATCTGAATGTGCGATCACTCTCTGGCACAACACCCTACGAATACTTGCTCTACAGTCCCAAAATCTCCCGTCGCAATGATGGACGACTGCGCGATCGCGATTTGAAAAAGTACCAGCACATTGAATTAGGCGGCTGGTGGTGCAGTGGCATTGACCCACTTAACAACTACGTCAGTATGATGTGGGGCTGTTTCAAACCTGACCACCCCAGACGCGACCGCCAGAAGATCCACAAGTTCATCAAATACGAACACCCATTCAGAGACGAGACACGCGCTTTCTTCCTCTTAGTACCAAATCGCATCTGGGTGAAAGTCTCCAATCGTAGCGGCATCCCCATCACCGAAGAAGACCTACAGCATCCTGGCGGTTTCTGGCACTGGGTTTGGAGGCATAATGTACCAGTCACAATTGTCGAAGGTGTCAAGAAAGCGGGGGCATTATTGACAGCCGGCTATGCTGCGATCGCAATTCCGGGAGTAAACGCTGGATACCGCACATCTACTGATGAGTACGGTACTGCCATCGGGAAACCCTCTCTGATTCCCGACTTGAAACATTTTGCAACACAGGGGAGACAGGTTAATATTTGCTTTGACCAAGATAATAAGCCCGAAACTGTACAACGTGTCAGAACCGCTATCAGTCGCATGGGACGGTTGCTGGTAAACGAGGGTTGTTCCCTGCGAGTGATTGATTTACCGTTAGGGGCAGAGAAAGGGGTTGATGATTTTATCGTTGCCAAAGGGCAGCCGGCATTTGACGCACTCTACAATACAGCTGTTGCACTGGAATTATGGGAAATCAAGCTGTTTACTCTGCTGACTTACCCGCCAGCGATCGCACTCAACCAAAGATTCCTCGGACAGCTTCTCGTCCCGGAAGGTGAAAAACTGATTATCCTCAAGGCTCCCAAAGGTACTGGTAAAACCCAATGGCTGTCTACTGAGGTGGCCAAAGCCTATGACCTTGGACGTAGGGTGTTAATCATCACCCATCGGATTCAACTTGGTGAGGCGTTATGCGATCGCTTTGGAGTGAATTATGTTACCGAAGTCCGCACGAATGAAACAGGCACATTGTTAGGATATGGCGTGTGTGTGGATTCACTACATCACGAAAGCCAGGCGCGATTTAATCCCAATGACTGGTCAAATGATGTCATTATTATTGATGAATGTGACCAAGTATTCTGGCATTTGCTCAACTCTGCTACTGAAGTGCAAAAGCGTCGGGTATCGGTTCTAAAAAACCTGAAACAACTGGTACAAAATGTTCTCGGTAGCGAACACGGCAAGATTTACCTATCAAGCGCTGATGTGTCCGATACTGATGTGAAGTATATTTTATCACTTGCTGGAGAATATAGGGTTAACTCATATCTTGCACCTGATAAAAACAATCAGTATTAACCAAGAACAATAAAATAAAAGTAACATCTAAAAATGGAGCTTCTACTTTATGTACTGATACAATAAGCTACATTTAATATCAACATATATACAAGTGACATATACAAAGATGGGAATAATGTCATCTGCATAAAGATATTTTTATATGTTCGTAAAAAATGAGAGAAAAGGGCGTAGATAACATAAATAACAGCAAGAAATATGGAAACCATTCTTGCCCACGCCCATACCCTAATGTATACGATTCTGGCATTGAAGCTAGCGTCGTTATCAACGAGATAACTTGGAAGCAATGCTAGGGCTATTTTTGGCAGCAGATGGAAAACCTCTGCCACACTACAGCAAATCCAAATCCGAAAGCGCTTTAAGTAGATTTTTAAATACCTATAAATGGCCTACTCGTAAGCTAATTCGTCATGTTCGTCAACAGGCAATTGAGCAAGTTAAGAGTCATTCTCCATTGGGAAGAAAAGCGTTTCTACAAGTAATAGTTGACCTGACAACTTTAGAGAAATGTGGTCAGTTTAAAGCATTTAAAAATCTAATAACCGTTTACAACGGCAAACGAGGTTTGCATATAGTAGTCTTATATTTGGTAATTGGACAATGGCGTATCCCTTGGAATTTCCGGGTCTGGAGAGGTAAAGGGACAGCTAGTCCGTCTCAAATAGCATTACGAATGATACGTCATTTACCCAAAGATTTAACCAAACGATTTCGGGTAAAAATTCTCGCTGATACTGCTTTTGGCACTAAGGATTTTATCAACAATATTCGGAAGATAAAATATCATGCTGTTATTGGTATTGGTTGTAATCGTAAGTTGGTTAATGGTTATCCAGTTAAACTTCTACATCGTCGAGGGCAACAGGTTAGACTTGTTGGATTAGATTTCCCTGTTACTCTTTCTTGGTATTACTTTAAACGCGATAATGGTAAGTTTGTTAAAAGATATGTTATTTCTACACAACCTCTTAAAGCTAGTACTATTTCCTGGTGGGGTAAACGTCGTTGGAAAATTGAAGGTTGGTTCAAAACTGCTAAATATCGCTTTGGTTTAGATAGATTTGGACAAGGTACTCTTTTAGGAATTTATCGTTGGTTAGTCTTGTCCATTACTGCCTATTTATTAGCATATTGGACGTATCTTTCATCCTGTTTACCTGATTCTTTGGATTGGGGTCAAGCTGCTTTCCTTGCACTATCTACTTTTTTACCTCATTTAGTCTTGTCTTTATTGCTACTAGATATTGAACGGCTTCGACCCTTAGCACTTAGTCATGGAATTGACATTACTATTTCCAGGTGCAAGATATGAGTTAACCCGTTCGTAATTGTCAACAATTATCGGCACGTAGCCGGCAACTGTTACAACTACTCTGGCAACAACCCGAAGAATTTGATTGCGGCATTGGACAAAGCCATTGCCAAAGATGGGCATCATTTATTATGCTGCTCTGCTCAAAAAGCAAAGTCCAAGTGGGGAACGCAAGCACTTGAAGAACGGTTTCGCCGCAAATTCCCACACTTGCGGATTCTGCGAATTGACAGTGAATCCGTTGCTGATCCATCTCATGCGGCTTTCGGTTGTATCGCTCACTTGAACGAAATTCTTACCCAGTACGATTTGGTTATCGCCTCCCCAAGTTTAGAAACTGGGGTATCTATTGACATTCGAGGACATTTTGATGGTGTTTGGGGGATTTTTCAGGGAGTGCAACCGGTTAACTCCGTGCGTCAGATGTTGGCAAGGGTTAGGGAGACTGTTGACCGTCACATTTGGGTCAGAGAGTGGGGGATGTCGGTTGTGGGCAATGGTTCCACTACCATTGGAGGATTGCTCAGAAGCCAGCACGTTGCTACACAAGCTAACATTGCGCTATTGTCGGCGGCGGATAATGCGGATTTGAGCTATATTGACCAGAACTTCCAGCCCGAATCTTTGCAGACTTGGGGCAAACGTGGTTCTGTGATTAACGTTGAAATGCGGCGTTATCGAGAGTCTGTGCTTGCGGGTTTGGTCGAGGATGGGTATATCATTATTGATGCCGACGATGTTGATGATGATGAGGGTGGGGCAGTAATCGAGTCGGTTAAAGCGGCTAGTCAGGAATTGTATACTGCTGAGTGTCAGGCGATCGCGGATTCCGATGAACTCTCTGGGGCTGAACTCAAGAAGCTGCAAGACAAACGGGCGAAAACCAAAACCGAACGACATCAGCAGCGCAAGGCTGAATTATCCCGTCGCTATGAAGTTGACGTAACCCCTGATTTAGTCGAGAAAGATGACGACGGCTGGTATCCTCAACTGAGAATGCACTACTATTTGACGCTGGGGCGAGAATTTCTGACGAACCGTGATGCTAAACGGGCTAAGGCGCAGTTAGAGGCTGGGGAGAATTCGGTTTGGAAACCAGATTTTAACAAGGGGCAGTTATTACCTGCTGTGTTATTACTCGAAAATCTGAATCTGTTGCAGTTTCTTACACCAGATGTTCAGTTACGGGGAAGTGACGAGAAGATGATGCAGTTTAAGGCACTGGCTGTAACGCATCGGCACGTTATCAAGAATTACTTGAATGTCAGCATATCGGAGAAACTGACCCCGATAGCGATCACTCAAAAGTTACTTGCCAAAATTGATTTGAAGTTGGATTATGTCGGTCGCTTGGGTAAGCGTGAAAATCGGGAGTGCGTTTATCGCTTTGTTGCCCCTAATGACGACCGTGATTCGATTTTTCGCCAGTGGTTAAATCGGGATGAAGCATTTTCAAGGGAATCGGTGTCAGTCACAAACAATATAGAATTACAAACACAAGTCACTGGCACAATATCACACGATATTCCCCAAACAGTTACCCAGCAGGTGGAAAATCCTATTGCCCAAGGCTGGAAAGGGCTGAAACTGAAATTACAGCAAGGTTTGGACAGCGCTGGTCAGTTCTACCAACAGCTAGTCTCCGCAGTTGGCGCGGCTATTGGGGTAGCTGATGGTGAGCCTTATTGGAATGGGTATTTGGGGCAATGGCAGGTTTGGGTTAACTTTGGGAGCGAGTGTAGGTCTGCGGTGTGCGATTGGTTGGTGGGGGTTGGCTAAACTTCACTAGTTATATCTATCTAAGTGCAAGTAATAAAGTTACAGTTGCTAACTCAGTGTCAATTTCTGATTGGATCTGGGTTTGACGCGTTTGGATAGCTTCAGTAAAAATGTTTACCATTTCAATATTACTAGAACAAATTCTCAAATTAGAGTTATTTGAGTCACTAATATCTTTTTCAACCGCAGTAATCTCTGGAGAAAATAGAACTTGACAGTCAAGATACTGACTAAATTGCCTAGAAATTGTGAAATTACCACTTTCCGAATTGGATTCACCAGTATAGCTGCAACCCATAAAAGCAACTTGAGGAAATTCAGCACGGAGTAGAGGGAGGAAGTAATAGGCGATGTCTGTATGAGAAATTACAACAATATCGATTTGACGAGATTGGATCGTGTAGCGGATAAAAGCCAACCAGTAAACTTCATCTAACAAATTCGGTAGATGAAATATGTCTGGTGTTAGACGATAAAAGGAATCATACCAGGGATGCTTTGATTTTAAGGTTGTGGTGATCGCCATTTCATAACCCTCTTTTTCCAGCAGCGTTACTAAGTCCAGATTAAATTTATCGATATTGGTGTTGGAGAGGGAAGGAAAGAAAAACAGCAGGCGTTTCCCAGCATTGTAACGGCTGAGGGAGTTTTGGACGGCTATTTGATATTTGAGTTGCTGCGGGTTAAGGGGTTGGCGGTTGAGGGAAATATTTGCAGTTACGGTACTATTAAAAATTTCAGGGTAGCGAGACTGGATTAATTTAGTTACTTGCTTTCGTTCCCCAGGATCGAGATCCAAAAAGTTAATGCGGCGATCGCACTCTAGATATTCAGGAATTGTCCATCCAAGTTGTTGATTGGCGATCGCTTTTAGCCATCGTTCCCAATCTGCATATAGCTTTAAATCTGCGTCAAATCCCCCTAGTTGCTCAAAATCCGCTTTGCGATACAGCAATCCTCTTGTAAACTGATTTTCATCCGACAATGAAGCAAGTTGGCTCAAGCTATGATTGCACCAGTATTCCTCTGCTTGAAAGATCGCAGAGTAGGAGTTAACAAAGGAAAATTCCGAATGGGTTTCTAAGAACAGAAGGCTTTTTTCTATATATGTGGGGTCAATAATGTCAACCAAATTGAGAAAAAATAAATATTTGCCTCTAGCTTGGGCGATTGCCGTGTTGCGTCCTGCGGCATCACCTTGTTGGCTAGAATGAGAAATAACTTTGATTTTGTTGGTTCTTTGAGACAATGACTCAATGAATGTTATTGCATCGGAGTTAGTCGAGCCATCATTGACAATAATCCATTCCCAATTTTGCCAGGTTTGGTTGATCGCACTTCTGTAAGTAGTTTCAAAATATTCATAGTTATTAACAAACACAGAAATAATTGAAACTACAGGAGATTCAGAAGCTTCTGGCTGAAAAAATCTCACTTTTTGGCTAGCAATGAGAGCAACAAAATCTCGGATAGGAATGTCGGAGTTAATTTGATTTGCTAACTGAAGTAGATCGGGCTTTTTCGAGCCGATTAGCCGTTTGAATTTTAACCAAGCACTGCGGAGTTGCCAAAACTTACTCGCAGACATCATCGTGCTAAAAGATTGCCATCGTTCCCACTCAAACTCAGCTTTTTGCGCCCTCAGCATCCATGTCTGCCATTGCGCCTCTAGCCAGTCCTTTCCAACTTGTAGTTGTTGATTCCATGATTGCACGTTTTTTAGAGTTTCTTGGGTTTGTGTGAGTTGATCCTGAAGTTGCTGTGCAGTTAGCATCCAAGCCTGAGACTGGGGAGATAAATTTTGATTATTTTGATGAGTAAGCTGAAATGCTTTACCTGAATTTTGCTCTTGCAGAAGTTGTTCGACACCTGTCAGCAAGAAATTAAGCTGGCGTTGATTCCACTTAGCAGGCTCAATTTGGTATAAATATTGCCGCAGATAATACCGTTCTTTGGCTAGATTTACAGAACTAATTGTTGAGGAAGAATTTTTGGTTATGTAGAGAGGATAGGGGTAGTAAGCAATTTCTTTCCCAGTGGCGATCGCTGCTGCTAATATATGCCAGTTGAGAGCTAGCAATCCTCTCTCTAGCGAGTAGCGAAATTCTTGCAGCAGTTTGAGGGAAAATAACGCAGATATATCTTGATTGTGGTTAAACTCTAGTAACTTTAGCAAGCAACCATCGATAAAAGCGTAGTTTACCGCCGCAGGCATCGCTTTTAGTTCTCCATTCTCTTGAAGCCTAACCTGCGGACATACTACCACATCTGCATCAGAGGCGATCGCCGCCGTCACTAACTTTTCTACCATATCTGGTAAGGCAATATGTTCCACAGATAACTGTAAAACATACTCTCCTACAGCTAACGTGATTAAGTTGTTATAACTTTCTCCCAAACTCCAGTTTGCATCTAAATTTAAATATTTATAATCAGGAAACTTAGTTTGAGCTTGAATAATTATTTCTTGTAAATACTCATCAATTGATTCTCGATACCCGATGATAACATCAAAATTGTTATAGTTTTGGACAGCAAGACTTTCTAAGCATTCTAATATAGTATTTACTGGATGCCAACAGACAATAGCGATTGTGACTTTTGGAGTTTGAGGTTCTTTAGGAGCGCTATTAATAAAAGCTTGACTCATATATTCTAATCTTTGGTTTAGCAGGCGTTGATTGACTTGTTGTAAAAATTCATTTTGGGGGATTAATGGGTTTTCAGGGTAAGCATTAATTGCCTCAGTTATCATTTGAGCGAGGGAATAGGAATTTGCTGGGTGAAAGTAACGCACGGAGTCAGAACGCTCAATTAAACTTAAAGTTTCTCGAAATCCCCCTGTATCTGAAACTACTAAACTGACGGGTAACTGTCCCATTTCTAGCCCAGTGTTCGGAAAGTTTTCTTGTATACTTGTCAGGCAAACAATTGGGTAATTTAATTCATAAATAAACTTAATTGCTTCTTGACTAGATAAATTTGGTATTATTTTGTAGATTAGATTACTATCAAGTTCTTGTTCAATATACTGTTGACTATCTAGATGTTTTAGTTGTGATGATTGCAGGGGAATAATTTTTCCCATGAAAATAACCTGAATTTTCTCAACTACAGCAGGATTCAGTAACTTGATTGCTTCTACAAAAGTGCAAAGTCCTTTTCTCTCTTCCAAACGGCTGAAAAAGACAACGGGTATTTTATCAACATTGAGATTACTTGACTTTGGGAGCCTCTCACTTTTTTCATACTGATGTATAGTGGGTACAAAGTATGGTAAATGCTTCGCCTGGGATGTTTTCCAGCCATAACTTTCTAGTTTGGACTTGAGGAAGTATGAAGGAAAGTAAGCGATGTCTGCATTTTCATAGGAAAATTGCTCGTAGTGGTAAGCTTGCCAGAACCACTGGGGTTGCTGTATGGCATATTGACTATTAACCTCGCGCAGCCATTCAAAGCACCCATGAGTAGTGACACCAATGAGACAACTATCACCCAGCAAACCAGTTTTTTTAGCTTGAATTGTGCGGTAGCCGAATCCCCAAATGTCTGGAAATTCTACATAAAGCACTGCATCTGGTAAGCTAGCGATCGCTGCTTGAGTGAAGAATAAACAACAGAAACTCTCATAGTCAAAGCTATTACCAATTGCATCTTGCTGGGTTGTAGATAAAATTTGATGATGAATTAGCTGGAGATTTAAAACCTGTTTGATTTCGTGAGTGGAGAAAACACAATCTACATCAGCGAAACTTGGTTCTCCTTGAAAGTCAGTTTCAGTTTGACAAAGCAGCAGGATGACGTACCAGCCATCAGATTTAAGTTTTTGACTTAAGGTTGTATAGTAAGTCCCTATTCCCCCATTTTGAGAAAAACCTTCAAATTCATTACTAACAAGGATAGCTACTTTTTGAGATAATAAGTTAAGTTTTTCTAAAAACTGAGGCTGAAAGTTGATTTCAAAGTTTGCCAAACGGGGAAATACTAGAGCGGAATTTTTTGTTCCTAGTTTTTCTACAAGTAGCTCTGGTGTTAATGGATCGACATTATAATCAAGAGTACCTAATCTTTTCACGCCTTCTGGTTTTTGTCCAACGATATAGCGATCGTAGAATTCATCCTCTACCTCAAATAACTCTATTTTGCTAGAGGTCAGAGTTTCTCTATAGCAGAAATGAGTCAAAATATTTTCAGGAATAAGGCTACAAATAGCTGCAACTCTTTCAATAGCTGTTGAGTTTGGTGGCGAACCGTGAAACAGGCGTTTATCATATATCAGTGCTTGTCCGGATTTCATCGGGATGCTGGTAAGATAGTTTTGTTGTAAAAGCGACAGTATATCTTGGCTGTAGGGAAATCCATCAAAAACAAAAAGTGGTCTCAGTTGTGAATTAAGCAAATGGCTTTTTTTTACAACTAGAAGACAGCCATTTTGCTCGTCTACATCAATTAGAGGACACCACACTCCAAATGATTTTAGGGAAAGTTCATCTACTAATGATGGATCTTGATGTAGAGGCATCTCACTAAATACATCAGGACTTTTAAAAACTAAATTACAAACGACTATTCTATATTCAGGAAATAAAATTGCTAGTTTTGAAGAGAAACACTTTTTTACTTCCTGAGTAATCATCTGGCGGTATGATAAATTGGAGGCGCTTATACTAAAAGTCATACCTGAAACTAATAAGTTTTTAGAAAGAGAATACTTCTCGTTAAAATTGAGCAGACTTTTTACTTCAGTTTTATTGAACAACTCAATTATCGTATATCCATTTATTTCAATTTCTTGATTAGTTCTACGCATTTTAAAATAGTTTTCCTTGGAAATTAATAATATTAATATATTTTATTTAATATCTATATACTCGATGCTTAACTGTATGTACCTTTAAGCACTTATAATATTGAATTGAGTTAAAAAATGTAAAATTCTTAAGTATAATTAAGTTTTTAATTAGCACAGTATATATTTACTAAATTATACATTTTTACTCTCTACTATCTTCCTTTTAAGTGTATTTTTTACATTTGTTAATTTTTTACAAGCGTAGTAAAAAAGACATAATTTCTTAGAAAAAGTAATTGTCTAATTTATAAGAAAAGTAACAAAATATACAATTAATTATAAATAAACGTTAAAAAATCAACAAGTAGCTTGGAATTTGAGCATAATTCGATTGCCAATAAATTCAAGATGTTTCTCAAATTTGTAAAAACATAAAAATTGAGATCCGGACATCACTTGATGTCTGGCGACAAGCCACTACGTATCTACGCACCTTATTTTCAACTAAATTATCACTAAATTATTTGTAATGCTATCTCCTTCTGCAACTGTGATTATCTGTACTGTAGACAGGTGTAACTTTCTCTCAAAAGTGATGAAGGCCGTTTCTCTTTGGCGATGTTCTTTTCAAGAGCTAATTTTAGTAGTTGGCCCAGCACAAGATAATACAGAATTAGTTTTATTAGAATACAAAGATATCATTAATCAGATTCTTCTTACTGAAGAACGGAATGTGAGTGTGGCTAGAAACTTAGGTTTGAAAGCAGCATCAGGAGATATTATTTTTTATCTTGATGACGATGTTATTCCTCCACACAATTGGATAGATTTACATTTACAAATTTACCGAGAACAAGGAGCGATTTGTGGTTGTGTGGGTGGAGCAGTTATAGATAAAACTCAACCAAATTTTTCTTTACAGTTTTCTAGAGGTGTCAATAGCCGTTTGAGCGAATCTCAACCAATTCTTTCCGCGACAGAGACAGCTAAATATACCTCCAGCCATGAATGGTTTTGCGGCGTAATGGGAGCTAATGCTTCATATCAACGAGAAGCTTTAGTCAGAATTGGCTATTTTGATGAGTTTTTTGAATATTTTTTAGAAGAAACCGATATCTGTTTGCGTTTGCTGGAAGCTGGCTATAGGGTTAATCATATAGATGCGGTTGTAGAACACTATGTGCAACCCAGTCATAATCGCCGCGATCACCGGCATCTCACCTGTTGGTATTCCCTCGCTAAAAATACTACCTACTTTGCTTTCAAACACGGTTATCAAAAACTACCTTTACCAATGTTTTTAATCCGTCTCAGTTCACTTCTGATCTACCGATGTTTGTTAAGAATTTTACGCCTTAAATTGACTCATAATTTGCCTTTTTATTTGTTGTTTAAATACATTCAAGAGTCGATTATAGGTGTTCGTTGCGGTTGGGAGGCAGGAATTAAATTGCATAATCCTCAAAACTGGAAAAATGAGAAAATCAGAGTAGAATTAGGATAATGCTGTGGGAGTATCCAATTTTGGAAGAAACACCGGGCGATTGGAAATCGCGGCTATACAAACAAAACCCGCAAGATTAGCCGATGGTAGCGAAGCTTTATTATCTATACATTTAACAACAATTGTTTGGGACAATATAGAAAAAGTACTCCCTATTTTAGCTTCTGGTTATAAACCTTTACTTGGAACTGCTTTGATGCGAGGATATCATCTAGAGATAGATTTTTAAGACAATGGTTTGGTTTTGTTAGAAAAAATCCCCCTCTGAATTTCATAGATTCTTAACTATAAACTTCATCCATCTTGAAATCTGCTGTAAATAAACCTATGAGCGATCGCCTAGCGTCTCGGAACAACAATCGAATTCTTGTCAATTTGCATAATCGCGCCTCTCTACACCCAGACAAAATAGCCTACACTTTTTTAGAAAATGGGCAGAAACCGAGTGCCAGTTTAGTTTAACTTATCAACAGTTGGACGAGAAAGCCAGGGCGATCGCCGCTTACTTACAATCTCGACTCTGCGTCGGCGAAAGAGTCTTGCTGGTTTATCCCCAAGGATTAGAAGCGATCGCCGCCTTTTTTGGTTGCCTTTACGCTGGAGTGGTTGCCATTCCCGCACCCGCACCGGAAGCGGCACGGATGAAACACATTTTACTGAGATTGGAAGCGATCGCATCTGATGCTCGATTGCTTTCTCAATCACTATCTGATGCGAGCAACAAGAGAAAATTTATCCCAAGTGTATCATGTATCAAGAACTTGAAGAAAAAGGATATGTAGTTGTTGATTTTCTCAGTGAAGAGAGAGTGCAAAACCTTTTAAATATTTATAAAAAATCTCCTCTTCCTCAAGATTCAATCACTGATGCCCCGTATTTGTATCGCAGTGAAATTAGCTCAGATATACTATACCGTCAGCTAGTTAATCAGGAAATCAAAAAAACCTTTATTTCTCAAATAGAAACTTTATTTACAGACTACAAAATTGTTTACTGCAACTTCATTAGTAAAACGCTAAATTCTCCATCTTTATCGATACATCAAGACCCATCAATAGTAGATGAAACCTCACATAAATCTTTTATTATTTGGTGTCCCCTCATTGATGTAGACGAACAAACTGGTTGTCTTCAAGTTGTTAGCAAAAGCCATCTAATCACTTCAAACCCAAGACCTCGTTTTGTTTATGCAGCCTCGTCTTGCAGTCAAGATATTTTGTCTCTGATGCAACAAGACTATCTTACCAATGTCCCCATGCAAGCAGGCAAAGCACTTATATTTGATGGACGGCTTTTTCATGGCTCTTCTCCTAACTTATTTACTAATAAAAGAGTAGTAGCGACTTGTCATATAGCTCCTAAAAACAGTTCTATTAATTTTTGTTATCGAGAGTCACAGACTTCTGATAAACTAGAAATTTTTGAAGTGGATGAAAAATTTTATGAGCAATACATAAGAGGTCAAAAACTAGAAGGCTGTAGAAGTTTGGGAGTCTTTGATTATAAAAATAATCCACTAACACCAGAACAATTTGTGGAGTTTATGAATGCTCCAGAACCAAAAGCAAATCAAGACCCTGGAATCAGAGAAAGGTTTTTATCACTTTTCAACTTACTTCGGGGTAACGATTGGTGGTTCTACAAAATCCCCCCATTACTCGCTATTGCCTACGCTGAAATCCTCATCCAAGATACACCACCTCAACAATCTATCATTACACTACTGGCTCTTTTAGTTTCAATGTTTTTCGTTGCAGCTTACGGTCATGTTGTCAATGACATCTTTGATATTGAGGTAGATTTTCAAGCTGGCAAGCAGAACAGAATGGCTCATCTTTCGAGAGGGCAACGTATTTTATTAAGTGTCAGTTTAGCCATTGCAGGTGCAGTCCCGTGGTTGTTTATTGGCTTTAACTCAACTTCAGCCATTTTGCTTGGTTCTATCTATACATTGCTAACCATTTATCCTGCTCCGCCCCTCCGCCTGAAAGAACGATATATCTTGGGTGCAGTTGCCGACGCTGCTACCGTACACGCAATTCCCACATTGCTAGTCGCTACGGTATTTTCTCGCTTAACGGCAACTCCTCAATCGGCAAACTATTCTCTAGCGATCGTTGCTACAGCTTGGGCATTTGGGGTTGGAATTAGAGGTATTCTATTGCATCAAATTTGGGATCGAGAAAATGATTTGCAATCGGGTATAAAGACATTGGCTACAAAGTTTGGTGTGCAATCACTCCGAACTTGGATTAATTACATTGTGTTTCCACTCGAAGCTATTTTTTCCTGTGGACTCGTTCTCTTAATTTCCCAATCTACGCCTTTGCTTCTTGTCCCTTTCACTGTTTATTTTCTGCTACTATTTTTCAGTATCAAATATGATGAATTTGATCCTTCTCCATCTCAAAAATCCTACGTTTTGTTGCACGATTTCTATGAAATCTGGTTGCCTCTAAGCTTATTAACATTGCTATCTTTCCGACAACCTGTGTTTTTGATTCTACTCACTCTACACATAATTTTATTTTACTCCGCTATTAAGCAACGACTGCTTGTATTAGCTCATTCACTAATTTTTAGACTGAAACAAATTATCGAACTGAATCCTTCTAGGCAAGAAAATCTGGGAATAAAAGGCAATGCTAATAAAGAGTCAAAAATACAATACAATAATCCTAGCAAAATATTTTCAGAATATCCGCTTAGTAAGTTAGATGTCAGCATAGTAAAAGCTATTAACTTTCTCGAAGAGGAGCAATTATTTGATGGAGAATTTCCAACTTATTATATGGGTCGTCTCGCCAAAGAAAATCTAGAACTCAGCGATATTTCCACTTATTCTGATAGCTCTATTTTTGTTACTTCTCTAATTCTGTACTCTTTAAGCTTTCTCATGGATAGCGAGAACTGGAAGGGCAAAGTGAAGAGAATCACAGAGAAAGGATTAAAATTTTTGTCAAAGGAAATGCAGCCAGGAGGGGTATGGAAATACTGGTCTTCAAAAAACGAAAAATATAAGATGATTCCCCCTGACCTAGACGATACTTGCTGTGCATCTCACATACTGAAGAAGAATAATATATCAATACCTAAAAATCAAGGTATTATTTTTGAAAATAGAAACAAGCAAGGGCTTTTTTATACTTGGATGCTGCCTCGCTCGATTAGGAGCATTGTATTAAATTCAATCACCTTTGGAAAAGGTTTATCATTTTCGAGAGAATTCTGGAATTTAACTAATAGAAATGATATTTGCTGTGTTGTGAATGCAAATGTTATCCTATACTTAGGAGAGATTAAACAAACCAAAAAAACTATTGAACATCTAATTGATCTTGTTCGCCAAAATGGAGAAGAAAATTATCCTTCATTCTACAAGAACAAGCTATGCTTTTACTATATGATTTCTAGAGCATACTTTAATAGTGTTTTATCTTTAGGTGAAGTAAAAGAATTAGTTATTGATAAGGTCTTAAACCTGCAAAGTTCTGATGGTTCTTTTGGCGATGAGTTATCGACTGCGTTAGCAATATCTACCCTGCTTAACTTTAGCGCACCAACTTCTAGTTTAGGTAAGGGGATTGAATCTTTACTCAAAAGTCAGCAACAAAATGGCTCATGGCAAAGAATTGCCATGTACGGTGGTCAACTCGATAGAGAGTCATTCGGTTCAGCTGCGTTGACTACAGGTTTTTGTGTAGAAGCGTTAGCTCGTTATCGTTTGCTGGATATTCCTGGATATCGTCAACAAGAAGAAGTGAAAATACAAGAAGTACAATCACAATTAACAGCAGATTTAGAGCTTCAACTGCAACAGACTAAACAAGAATTGACACAATTCCAATCTCAACTATACGCTACACAAACTCAACTATCACAATCCCAATCTGAACTACAAACTTTACAAGCTGAATTAACCCAATCCCAATCTGAACTACAAACCTCACAAGCCGAATTAACCCAACTTAAATCTTATCTCCAACAAACTCAGGGAGTGGAGGGAGTAATGAGCTATTATCGGTCTCGCATCGCATCCAACCCCGACGATATCCAACTTTACCATCAGGCATTGACAATTAAGCCCGATGATGAGCAAATCATTTTGCAGCTAGGTAATGCTTTAGTTAGACAAAACCGCTTTGCTGATGCACAAGCCACTTACCAAACTGCACTCCAATTTCACCCAGACAACTTTGAAATACACTTGGAGTTAGCCAAGGCTTTAGAGAAAGACAAGAAATGGGAT
Source organism: Nostoc sp. C052 (assembly GCF_013393905.1). Taxonomy (GTDB): domain Bacteria; phylum Cyanobacteriota; class Cyanobacteriia; order Cyanobacteriales; family Nostocaceae; genus Nostoc. The sequence continues at coordinate 60,262 of NZ_CP040276.1, read as the reverse complement.
GAGGCGATCGCTTCTTGCCAACGTGCGATCGAACTGAATCCAGATTATTCTTGGTCGCATAAACACTTAGGCGATATCTTAGCAGAACGAGGTCAGTTTGACGAAGCAAGTCTGTCTTATCGTCGCGCATTACAACTTCAACCGAGAATTTTTTAATTTTATCTACTGTCACGAACTTACCACGGGGCGATGGTACTTGAGAAAAACTTGGTGATTGAAGTAAGTCGGCACAATAAAACCAAATTATGTAAACAAAAATAAACTAGCCTAAAACTCTGTTGCCTCTTGCCTCTTAATTTATTCCACGTAAAGTGATTAGGATTGAGGGTGAATAGAATATCAAGTTAAATTTTACACTGATAAATATAAACCTATGCCATACAGCAAATTCACTCTCAGCAAAGCTGTAGAAGATTTCCATCTCACAATTGTTGAAGGAGATCGCTTCCTACCAGACATTCCCTCAGTCACTCCTACTGCTTTGCTTCAAGAGCATTGCAGATCCATTCAGGTGGGCGGGTTCCCCCTTGTAGCAAGTGGTGTTTTAACTCAGTAGGTCAATTGAATGATACATCTTAGCTATTTTCTGAACATCAGCCAACTCTAACCATTCACAAGAATCAAGTTTTGCTGTTAATGCTTGAAATTCCAACTTAGCTTTTTCAAAATCCCTGATATGAATAAAGTACATCACTTTAGCTGCCAGAATATTTGGCTGCATTTTCTTTGGTGTAATCTCTAATGAATAATCAAAAGCTGCGGCAACTTCAGTTTCAGAAAAACTATCAAATGAATATGAATTTTGTAACACCTCATTAGGAATCACCTTGACATAGCGAAAAGCTCTAGAGGAATAAATGAAGGGATGCTCAATCGGCACTAGATATTCTCGTAAATGATACATCATTAGATGAATCCAAGAGGTATAGTAATGAGCAAAATCTTGCTGGATTACTAAAGATACTTCTGGAATCAGATAGGGAAAGAAGTTTTTTACAATACTATTTGTTAATTCCCAGGATTTCATAGCATCAATAAAAAGACATTCGATTTCACCCTGTTGCCAGCCAATTTCTGCAAGATCCCCAGGATGGACGTGAATAAGATGACTCCAAGGATTAATTCGCTCCAGGTATTCGTCTAGAAAACTATCTCCATCTTTGTATTTACCTTCTAAGGAAGTACCAATGACATTTTGCTGCATTCCAGCTTGTGAATGCCAAATAAAAATATCATAAACATGAATGCGCTGGCTTTTGTTCGTTACATAGGAATTAGCCTCAAGCCCCATTGCAAAGGAAATAGTTGAGGAGCCAAACCAGCAACCAAGTTCTACAATCTCTCCTCTAGCTGAATACTCATTTTGGGCATAGTTCTCTAAAAAGAGTTGCTCCTCCATTGAAGTCATACCCAGTATCGATTTTCTGGGTTCACTTTTATCTAGATGACTTGCGGATGATATAACAGCTTGAGAAAAAGCTCCATCCATATATTCAAATCTTTGATTCAGCAAGCGTTGATTCACAAAATAGAGAAATTCTCTCATCGGTACACCGACTTTCTCTGGGTAAGCCCAGATAGATTGAATCATAGCTTGTTCAAGCGATCGCACTTCTTCCGGTATAAACCAGCGCACACCACTGGTACGTCCAATTAAATTGAGAGTTTCTCGAAATCCACCTGTATCGGAAACGATTAAACTGACGGGTAACTGTCCCATTTCTAATGCTGTATGGGGAAAGTTCTCTTGACTACTGGTGAGACAAACGATCGCACAACGCCACAAACTCACCAACTGAATCGCTTCTTGACTGAACAAATCAGTCACAATGGTGTAGCAATAGTTAGAGCCTAACTTTTGTTTAATATATTGCTGGCTATCTAACCCTTGCAAACCCTCTGCTTGCAGTTCAACGTTCTTCCCCAGAAAGATAATATGAATTTTTTCAATTAAATTACTTTCTAGTAGTTTGACTGCTTCTAGGAAGGTAAAAAGCCCTTTTCTCTCCTCCAATCGTCCAAAAAATACCAGCGGAATTTTATCTTCATCAACTAGCCGTTGCAAATCATTTCTGAGCCTCATTGTTTTCGACGGTTGTTCAATTACTGAAAAACAATAAGGTAAATGCTTTGCATGAGATGTTTTCCAACCGTACTTTTCCACTTTCTCTTTGAGAAAATGTGACAGAAAGAAGGCTAAATCTGCCTGCTCAAAGGAATATTGCTCATAATGGCTCGTTTGCCAAAACCAGCGAGGATGAGAATGTGTGTACCTTGCATGAGCTTCTTGCAGCCACTCCTGCCCACTATGCAAAGTCACAGCCACCACACAATTTTCTCCTAAAACACGCGATCGCTTGGCTTGAACTGTGCGGTATCCCAATCCCAGCATTTCAGGGAATTCAATGTAAATATAGGCGTTAGGAAATGTAGCGGCGATCGCAGTCACAAAAAATAGCGCACAGTAGTTCTCGTAATCTACCCATTCCCCATCCTGCAACTGAGACAAAATTGCCAAGTGAGTCGGCTGTAATTCCAGTACATCAATACATTCACTGGTTGAAAAGATATGTTTCACGGCGGGAATAGTTGACTCTCCACCAAACTTCTTTTGACTTTGGCAAAGCAGTACCACAACATAAAAGCCTTCTGCTGCTAATTTCTCACTGAGAGTGCGGTAATAAGTGCCAATTCCACCGTTCCGAAAAATACCTTCGTATTCGGTTGTGACAAGTAATGCTATTCGTGCAACTGCAACTGTTGAGGGAAATTTATCTTTTATCGTCTGTTTGAAGCTGACTTCAAAACTGTTAGCATGATTATTTTCAAGGCTTTCTTTTTGAAAAATTAGATTTAATATTTTATTAGTGAATGCTAAAGGTTGGTTCACATTGGCTTCGCTAAAGTACTGCTGTAAAAGCTTCTCTTCATTTGAGACTGGATACAAGCTTCTCATTTCTTCCGCATCTCCATCTGCAATTAATAAATCTTTTAAGTTAGAACCTAGTACTATCTCAAATTCATGATAGCTGACAGCATTACCCCAACGAACTAAAGTATTTTTTGCTTCTTCTATATTTCCAATATCGATATATTTTTTGACTGCTAATTTAAACTGAGTTCTAGGAGATGTATTATAGTATTCTACAGCCAAGTCCAATGGTAAAAGATGAAAAAAAGACAACCAAGAAGTGTGATAATCGTAATATTTTAAACGATTTGGGGTTTCTGCTACTATTAAAATACCATTAGGTAAAAGCATATTCCAACAAGTTTTCAAGGTATTTAACCGCTCTTGAATAGTCGTATGTTCTAGAACGGCAAATAATAAGATAACTGATACTCCAGAGCTATGATTACATTTAAGTACTTCTAGTAAGTTATCCGGGTCAGACTGGATGATAGAAACATTATTTATCCCCATCACTTGCATTCTTTTCTTGGCTATTGAAACCGATAAAGTTTCAACTTCGTAGGCATAGATATGTTTAGAAAAGTGGGAAAAGGCAGCAGTGCTAGAACCCGTTCCACAGCCAATCTCGATCACCTCTTTATCATTTAAATCACATACATTCATAACCCAAGGTATGTAATGAGTTAATGTTCTTTCATAGCGTCGATAAACATGGTCTTTAATGTCATTTTCGAGTTCTTCAGTTGGCAAAGGATGTTTATCTATACTGCTAAAGTAAGTGTCGTAAGCTTGGCGAAATACTGCTTCAAGTTCAGACTTCCAATTGATTTGTTCGGAAAGGAACTTTTCTATGTCTACTGGCTTCATTTAACTTCCCATTTGATTCAGAATCAAGTCGTTTTAAGAGGATGTTTTAAAAGTATTTTGCTGTGATTTGAGGCACTTATTGATCCCCCCTAACCCAATACGGTTCAGTTAAGGCTAAAACTCTTTATCAAAGTCAAATTTTTTAACGAACCGCAGAGGCACAGAGGGAACAGAGAGAAGAAAAAAATGCTTAACTGAACCGTATTGCCCTCTAACCCCCCTTTTCAAGGGGGGTTAGGGAATCAAAGTCCCCCAATTTATCGGGGTATTTAGGGGGATCTAGAACGTTTTAATACCTACAATAGGACTTTTCAAACATCCTCTAAGCTTGAATTTATCCATTTTTTGGCACCGCTCAAGCTGACGCTGAAAGCTTTGTAGGACGCTAGTTTTACTTTTTCGTTTTCACGAAGAATCAGTGATATAGAAAAAGTTTTTGCCAAAAATCTAGGGTTTTGCTTTATCAAGAGAACTAAGTTCTTAATTTTGGATAAAGTCGAGCTAAGAAGTCGGGGATCTTAGCTTTGCAGGGTATTGTAACATAATTATTCCCAATCAAATTTCATACCTAAATAATCTTCCAGCTTCTGATTGTGCGGTTGAAAAAAATCAGATAACTTTTGGTGTAATTCGTTGCTAGTTTTTGAATAAGAACCAGAATTAACCTTGGAGTATTCTAAGAGGGAGTAATCAGCTATTTCTAAAAAATCATAAACCTGTTTCATAGTTTTCTCGGTTTGACTAGAAAGGTCTTCACTTCGCAAAATCAGAAACTGTTCTCTTGGAAAAAGAGTCATCCATTTTTCTAAAAAATAGAAGTAGAAACCAAGCCAGAGATATCCTTTTTCTGTTTGCCAGTATTTATCACTGACTTTGGTAGGGTCTCCTACACCTTTCAGGATTTCCAGTTCAGATGTCATTGCTACTTCTAAAGAACGATGTTCTTTCATCATTTTAAGGCTCATATAGTATTGAGAAATTGCTCTTTTAACAGGGTTACGTAGTATAGCAATTAGCTTAATTTTGGGAAATAGCTGAAATACTTTTTTTTCAACTTCATAGCTACCGAGATACCAAGGAGTTGCTTCTCCGGTTAAAAAGCCTCCTTCTACAGGAAGGGGAGGAAAATGGGCTAGATACCAATCAAGTCCGAGGTCAAAATTTTTATTAAAAAAATGTAATTCTTTGTCGGTAGCTGGGAGAATTTGAGGATGTTGGCACAGATAATGATAAAGCGAAGAAGTGCCAGCTTTACCCATACCAATAATTAAGAAGCTTACATTGTAAATTTTAGGACAATCTATATACTTGTTCGTATATTTTTTATTGGGATAAATTGTTTTATCAATACCAGTTTTATAGGCAGTAATAGCTTCTGTTATTTTACCTTGCTTAGTTAGCATATCTCCTAACGCCACATCAGCATAGGGTGGAGTTAAACGTCCTTGAATGATTTGATGATATGAAGCAATGATTCTCGATAATTCATTTTGCTCAAGTGAGGTACAGTAGGAAATTATAGAATTTAATTCATAATAAGATAAAGATAAGGATGGTTCAATTTCAATTGCTTTCATATAAGCAGTAATAGCTTCATTCCATTGATTTTTTTTTTGGGAATCATATCCCAATACAATAGCATCCTTCCATGTCTTAACATCAGCAGCAATTTTTACTTCTTCGGAACATGACAGCAGCAGATGAAAGCTTTCATAAACCAATTTACTTTGGAGAAGATTTTGAAAGGCAGTAATTTCTTCTCCTTCAAAACCTAGAGTTTGTAGTATCTTGTTTAAAACTTTAGGTGCTGATGCTAAATCAGCTTGAATTTGCAAAGATTCTTGGCAAACTTCGAGGGTTTTATCTAATTCTCCTTGTTCATAATAAAGTTCAGCTATTTTTTCATAAACAGCTAGGCTGTCAGGCTTTATCTGTAGAGCTTTTCGATAATGAGTTACTAATTTTTTGAGATGATATTCCATAATTCCTGCTTGGGCTTTTAGCTTTATTACTAGTTTGAGCCTTTAATAACTTGAATTTGTTCATCCCCAGGCAAATTACACAATCCAAAATGAGAGTGATGATTGAAGGTGTAATGGGGTGAAACATAAAAAACACCTACCTTTTCATAAACATCACAAATCTGAATACGCCTGTTAAATTCCGCTTGGGGAAGTTCATCAATGCAAGCATAATCATCAGCCTGCATTGTTACCAAAGCAAAACCGAGAACGTATTCACCTGGAGCAATACTAAGGTTAATACTACGACAAAAACGCACGCGATCGCCTTGACTAACTTGCTTAGGAACACTCAGCTTTTGTAGACAGGAAGACTTACTATGAATAAGCACATTAAACTTATTAGTAATCATTACATTAGCAATTGGTACATCAATACTTTCCTTAATTTGAAACTCGCAACAAAAATAAGCTTGTTCGCCTTGCAAAAAATTGGCAGTAGCTTCGCCCTTAGCATTACAAATACCATAACGGGTTATTTGTGCATAGTTCGTTTTCGGAAAAGAAATAGGAATCAAAACTTCATCAGCAGGCCAAAAAAAATCATCTGGTGTCTCTAGAAGCGGTGCAGATATCTTTTCTTGATTAACAGGTTGAGGAACATTATTTAAAAATCCTCTTTTAAGTTGATAAAATTTAATTATCCCTTCTCTGGCTTCACCTTGATAAATTTTCTCACCTTGATGCAGCAAAATCACCTCTTTACAATACTGCTGTACCGTAGCTAATTGATGAGTCACTAAAATAATCGTAATTTGTTTGGCTATAAGTTCCTCAAGACGGGCATAGCATTTCTGTTGAAAGAAAATATCACCAACTGCTAAAACTTCATCTAAAATTAGGACATCACATTCCAAAAAAATAAATAGAGAAAAAGCTAACCGCGCCTTCATTCCAGATGAATACAACTTCATCGGACGGTCAAAAAATTCTCCCAGTTCGGAAAATTCCGCAATCTCTTCTAGGCGTTTTTGTACGTATCCTTCGGGAAAACCTAACAACTCAGCACTATAAATTGCATTTCCTCGCCCACTGAGTTCAAAATTAAAATCAGTTCCCAATTCTAGGAGTGAGAGAAGTTTCCCGTTTAATTGATAACTTCCTGATGTGGGTTTCAATACCCCAGCAATAATCTTTAATAAGGTACTTTTACCTGCTCCATTTTCCCCAATAATTCCCAAGAATTCGCCTTTTCGCACTTGAAAAGACACATCTTTCAGAGACCAAAAAGACTGATGGTAAGTTTCTTTTTTCCGACTTAACCATTCTTGAGCACGATGCCAAGGATTAGAATAAATTTTAAAACATTTACTGAGATTGCTGACTTGCAATATAATCTCATCAGTCATATCACATCTCTAATTTCATCTTGGAGTTTTTGATTGACAACATTACTTAACCAAATAAATAACCCAGCCCACGATAGCATAATCAGCCAAACATGAATTTCTGGCATTTTGTTTTCTAAAATGATATTGCGAACTGACTTAATAAAGGCATAAGGCGGATTGAGATAAAGCCAAGGTAAAAGATTTTTGGGAATAATAGTTTCTGGATAAAAAATAGGCATCATCCAACTCCACAAGGGAATTAGAAACTGTAAAATCTGCTTGACATCAGGAAAGAGAATTTGCAAATTAGCCAAAATTAACCCCATCCCAAAACCTAACCCTTGTAAAAGTAATCCTAATATCGGTAACAAGACGATTCCTAAACCTAAATGCCCGCCTAATAAAACACCAATGGGGAGAATTAATGCTAAGTAAATTAAGAGCAAAAACAAAGAAATTAAACTGGCTTTTGCGACAAAAACCTCAGATGGAATTGTTAAACGCCTCAGATAAATAGAATTTTGCATAAAAGCATTGCTACCTTGAAAAATTGTTTCTGTAAATGTCCGCCAAGGTAAAAGTCCAGTCATGAGATATAAAGCATAGGAACTACCCCGTACACCGTGAGAAATCAATAAAGAAAATACCACTGTGTAAATGAGAATTTCACACAGGGGATGAATAATATTCCACAAAATACCTATACCAGTACCAGCATATCGGTAACGCAATTCGTACCAAGCGTTATAAAAGATATAGCGGCGATACTGATATAGATTTTTGAATAGCCAGTGCTTTATCATACATCATGATTTGTATAGAAATTTTAAAATTACTGGCGATCGCAGTAGTAGTATAGTATCAAATATCAAGCAGAAATCATTAATTAAGCTAGATCCTATCAGTTTGTATATTTTATGTCTACAGTTACACCTTTCTCTAGTGTCAGCGAATTTATTAATTTGCTGGAAACGAGAAAACAAAAATTTTCTGCTTCAGTAGTTTATCAAGCGCCAGTTGTCTCAATTATTTCTTCATTTTTTAATGCCCATAAGTATTTTGCCGCTACTTATGAATCTGTAATTAATCAAACTTGGCAAAATTTTGAGTGGATAATTGTTGACGACTGCTCAACATCCCCAGAGGCGATCGCTCTATTTGATTCTTTACCAGCTAAGTCTACAAAAATCAAAACGTTTTACCATCAAATCAACAGGGGATTAGCAGCTGGGAGAAATACTGCGATCGCTTACGCCACAGGCAAATACCTCTTCTTCATGGATTTAGACGATTTGCTAGATCCCACTTGTATTGAAAAATACGTTCTCTTTCTAGAAACTCATCCAGAATTCTCTTTCGTCAACTCTTATTCTGTTGGCTTTCAAGCTGAAGAATATTGGTGGACTCATGGTTTTAATAAACCATCACAATTCATTCACCAAAATTGGGTTACAGGTAGATTACTTTATCGAAAGTCAGACTTTGATTGTCTAGGAGGATTTGATGAAAACCTCAGATTTTACGAAGATTGGGAAAGGTGGCTCAAAGCCATAGTTAACAAGCAAAAAGGTTGGACAATACCTGAATACTTAGATTGTTACCGTCGCCTTGATTCTGGTTTGTTAACAACTTCTAGAGCCAAGATTACAGAAGAAAAACAAGTCGCTGGGTTAATTCACTCTCGCTATGAATATTTTTTTAATAAAAATTATTTTCCTGATATTACTATCCAACAAAGTGACTTTCCTGCTCATTTATCTGTCAGTAACATAGATGTTGTTAATCTTCTGGAACGTGATTATTCCACCAAACACATACTTTGTTTTTTTCCTCACTTAGAAGTTGGCGGTGCTGACAAATTTAATATAGATTTAGTCACTCTATTAGCTGCTCGTGGTTACGAACTGAGTATTGTTACAACTTCAAAGTCAGAACATCCTTGGCATAAATATTTTTATAAGGTGACAGCAGATATATTTAATCTCTCTAATTTTTTACAAGACAATGATTGGTTGAGTTTTACCAAATATATTATTAAATCACGTCAAATTAATATCGTTTTTATCTCAAATTCTTATATTGCCTACTACTTTTTACCCTTGCTGCGTAGCGAATTCCCTGATGTTGCTTTCGTTGACTATACTCATACTTTAGATCCTGGTTGGCGTGGCTGTGGATATCCGCGTCTTTCTTGCCAATTCAGCCAATTTTTTGACTTGCAAATAGTATCGTGTCGTCACCTTGCTGAATATTATCGATGTCTGAATCCGCAAACTACTGAAAAATTGCAAGTTAGTTATACTAACGTTGATACTAGTAAATGGGTGCAGGATAAAAAGAAGCGTCAGGAAGTGCGATCGCACCTGCAAATTCCTGATGATTCAGTTGTCATCTTATTTCCAGCCCGTTTAGTCGAACAAAAACGTCCTCTACTGTTAATTAGCATTGTTCAAGAATTAGTCAATCACCCTCTCAATATCTCGACAATTATTGTGGGTAATGGTCATTTATTACCCGAAATACAAGCAAAAATTAGTCACTTTGGTTTAGATTCACATTTTCATATATTGCCTGCTATTAACCCTGAAGAAATGCTTGACATCTATTCTACTGCTGACATTTTGTTACTACCATCAGCTTATGAAGGGATTTCTCTGGTGATTTATGAAGCAATGTCAATGCAATTGCCAGTGGTTGCTTCAGATGTTGGCGGACAAGCAGAATTAGTTATCCCTGGAACTGGTTTTTTAGTTCCTAAAACAGAAGAGGAAAAAAGCGAAGTCAAGGAATATTTGAAAGTATTAATTCCTTTAATTCAAGATAGCGAACTACGCTGTAAAATCGGCTACCATGCACGGCAACGAGTCGTTGAAATGTTTTCCTTAGATAAGATGCTTGAACGCATGGATACCTTATTTACAGAAGCGATCGCCTCATACCAAACCAAACCCAAACCAGTCATCAATCTGGCTTTAGCTGAAGAAATGCTCCTTGTTGCCCTAGAATACCTGCGCCAAGAGCAAGCTTTAAGCCATCTCTGGCAAGAAAAGTGTCATTTAGAGAGACAAACACATCAACTTGAACAAGAAAGACACGAATTAACTTGGAAAAAACGAGCTATGGAATCATCCAAGTTCTGGAAGTTACGGAAACAGTGGTTTAAGTTTAAGCGATCACTGCATTTGACTCCAGATGAGGAAATATAAGTAGCTTATACCAATTCTCTATGAAGATGCACATCACAAGACCCCCCTGTAGTCACCTCAATACAAGCTACGGTGTACACACAAATCGAATTACCCCCTTAATCCCCCCTTACAAAGGTGGAAAACAGAAAATCCGGTTCCCTCCACAATATATCGGGGAGGGTTAGGGTGGGGTAAAACCCATGTTATTCAGCTATTTTCAGACTTGTGTGTATGCTGTAGCTTGTATTGGGGTAAATATATACAGCTTTACTAATAAACGGTATTTTCCTTCAAAATCATTTTTAAATAAAAATCGAGTCACAATATGAAGATATTTTTGATTGCTAGTGAATGTCCTCCAGTTCCTGGTGGTATTGCAACCTATATCGGCAATACGGCAGCGATGTTTGCTGATGCTGGGCATGACATTACTATTTTTGCTCGCAGTCATCAAACAGAAATTGAAGAAAGAAACAAGCTGAAAATTATTAAAATAATTCCTAAAGATACTTATTTATTAAATTTCACAAAAGCTCATACCCATTCTGAAACCCATCCGGCATTCCCTTATAATGTCATGGGTTATTGGGGCGCTGTTAGCTATCAATTAGCAGAAGAAGTTATTAACTATATTCACATTTATGGTAAACCAGATGTTATTGAAAGCGAAGATTATAGCGGAATTGCTTATTTTTTACTGCAAAAAAAGTTATTAGGCTGTCTAGAACTAAAAGGAGTACCAATAGTTGTCAACCTACATAGTCCTCAATATCTACTTTATCCTGCTGACAAAATGCCTAGTTATCACCTTTGTGATTACTGGGTAGGAAGGATGGAAAAGTTTTGCATCCTCGCTGCCGATGGAATTTTGGCTCCCACTCAGTATATCGCTCAACAGGTAAAAACGACTTTAAATCCCGATCTTGACATTGAAATTATCCCTTTACCGGCACCACAAAAACTTTTACATCAAGAGCAATTATCATTATCCTCACCCACACCCGGAGATATAGTTTACTTCGGTAGGTTAGAAGTCAGAAAAGGTATTATCCCCTTGTTAGAAGCTTGTAGTCGGTTATGGGATGCAGGCATAAATTTTGAACTCACAGCTATTGGTAGCGATACTTGGTATCATCTCGAAGGCTGTTATATGAAAGTTTATTTAACGGAAAAATATCGTCAATACATTAATTCAGGTAAATTGATAATTTCTGCACCTTTACCCCAGGCTCAATTGTACGAACGAGTTAAGAAAGCATGGTGCGTAGTCATTCCTTCTCTGTGGGAAAATTTTCCTAATACTTGCCTGGAGTCTATGCTCTTAGGTAAAATGATTTTAGCATCATCTGCTGTTGGCCATGTAGAAATGCTACAAACAACAGAAATGCAAGGAGGTGTAATTTTTGATTGGCACGATAATAATAATTTCGCTGATAAATTAAACCAAATTCTCAGTTATTCAGCAACTGAAATTTTAGAGTTAGGAGGAAAAGCTCGGACTTTGATTTTGAGAATTTCCGCACCTAAAAATGTCTTATCAAAACGGATAGTGCATTTGCAAAAAGTTATTGGACGGCATCAAGATAGAAATATTTTTCCTTCTTTAAACTATCCACCTCATGGTAAAATCGCTTATCCATCATCTTTATTTAAAGATCCAGATATAAGCATTAAAGCTAGAGTATCTGTTTGCATTCCATTCTACAATTGTGGCCACTATATAAGTGAAACCCTCAGTTCTGTATTTGCTTGCAACTATCCTGATTTAGAAGTGATTATTTTCAATGATGGTACTACGGATAAGAAGAGCCTCGAAACTCTAGTAGTTATCGAGCAAACATATAGTAACCTGAAAATTATTCATTCTGAAAACCTGGGTGTAGCCGCAGCGAGAAATAAAATGGCAGAGATAGCCAGTGGTGAATATATCGCTTTTCTCGATGCCGACGATCGAGTATCTCCAACTTTTTATGCACAAGCAGTAAAGGTGTTAGAACAGTACACAAATGTAGGCTTTGTTGCGTCTTGGATTAAAGAGTTTGGTGATTCAGAAAAAGTTTGGGTGGCTTGGAATACGGAATTTCCTTATCTACTTGCTCACAATACCCTTGGCGTTTGTACTGTGGTACGAAAGACTGCTTACCTTGCTACTGGTGGCATGAAATCTCTGTTGGCAGAAAATTTAGAAGATTATGAATGTTGGATTAATATGTGTGAAAAAGGTTGGTTAGGAGTTGTAATACCCGAACTCCACTATTTTTATCGCATTCGTTCTGATTCTCGTTTGCAAAAGAGCAACCGCGAACAACTGCTCTATCTTTATGAGTTAATTGCTGATTTACATCCTCAGTTATATCAGTATTATGGTGCAGAAATCTATCACTTATTAAATCAAAATGGTGCATCTTGGCTGTGGAATAATCCTTCAGAAAACACAGTTGAACTTAATGTTAATTCAACAGGTATGGAAATACTTTCTGTTGTGAATAATAAACTTAGGAAAGTATATAGCAATGGGGGCATATCTCTAATATTAAACAGGTTGTTGCGATTGACAAAATCACTTCTACGTACTTAGTTGGATGCCTAAGCCAGGAAGTCACCCTCCTGACTCGGCTACAAAACCGTGCATGAAATACAAGGTTTTCCGTCGGTATCCCATGAAGTTGAAGCCAGAACTGTACTCTTAATAATTGAACTCTTTCAGTTTCTTTTTCTGTGGCGTGCAATGTTTTTTTTAAGGCTTATTTCTATCCTCTGTAACATCCTGTCTACCGTAGAGATACCAATTGTTATTCCTATTTTTTCTTTGAGTTCTGAGCGAATTTCTTTCAAGGTGGCATCATTCTTAGCATCAACTATTTCTTCAAGAATCTTAATTTGTTCTTCATTGAGCTTCGGAGGAGTTTGTTTTGACCGTCACATTTGGGTTAGAGAGTGGGGTATTGTTAACGTAGGGAATGGCTCTACTTCTATAGGAGGACTGCTCAGAAGCCAACACGTCGCCACACAAGCAAACATTGCGCTGTTGTCGGCGGCGGATAATGATGATTTGAGCTATGTTGACGAGAATTTTCAACCGGAGTCATTGCAGACTTGGGGTAAGCGTGGTTCTGTGATTAACGTCGAAATGCGGCGCTATCGAGAATCTGTGCTTGCGGGATTGGTCGAGGATGGTTACACCGTTATTGATGCCGACGATGCTGATGATGATGAGAGCGGGGCAGTAATCGAGTCGGTTAAGGCGGCAAGTGAGCAATTGTATACTGCGGAGTGTAAAGCGATCGCGGATTCTCCAACCATCTCTGATGCCGAACTCAAGAAGCTGCAAGACACAAGGGCGAAAACCAAAACTGAACGACACCAGCAGCGCAAGGCTGAATTATCGCGTCGCTACGAAATTGACGTAACCCCTGATTTGGTCGAGAAAGATGACGACGGCTGGTATCCCCAACTGCGGATGCACTATTATTTGACGCTGGGGCGAGAGTTTCTGAGCAACCGTGATGCGAAACGGGCTAAGGCGCAGTTAGAGGCGGGAGAGAATTCGATTTGGAAACCTGACTTTAACAAGGGGCAAATGTTGCCGGCTGTACTGTTACTCGAAAATCTGAATCTGTTGCAGTTTCTTACACCAGACGTTCAGTTACGTGGCAGCGACGAGAAGCTAGTGGAGTTTAAGGCTCTGGCTGTTCAGCACAGGCACGTTATCAAAAATTACTTGAATGTCAGTATCTCGGAAAAGCTTACTTCCATAGCGATCGCACAGAAACTACTTGCGAAGATTGATTTGAAACTGGATTACGTCGGTCGGTTGGGTAAGCGTGAAAATCGGGAGTGCGTTTATCAATTCGTTGCCCCTGATGATGAGCGTGATTCGATTTTCGGGCAGTGGTTAAATCGAGATGAAGTGTTTCTTAGTGAGTCGGTGTCAGTCACGAATAATATAGAGTTCCCAACACAAGTGACTGGCACAATATCAGATGACATTCCCCAAACATTAAATCAGGTTGAAAGTCCTGCTACCCAAGCCTGGAAAGGGCTGAAGCTGAAAATGCGCCTTGGACTCGACAGCGCTGGTCGGTTCTACCAACAGATGGTTTCCCAGCTTGGTGAAGCTATTGGCGTTGCTGATGGGGAGCCTTACTGGAACACATACCTGGGGCAGTGGCAGGTTTGGGTTAACTTTGCAGACGAGTGTAGGTCTGTGGTGTGCGATTGGTTGGTGGTGGTTTAATTGTAGATACATTTGGAAGGAGATTCCACAATTAAATGAGTCGTCAATTCATATCTTCTGGTTCTATCTTCGAGCAAGAAATTGCTTATTCTAGAGCCGTTGTTGATGGAGACTGGGTTTTTGTTTCTGGTACCACGGGTTTTGATTACAGTTCGATGACCATATCTGATGATGTTGTAAAACAAACAGAGCAGTGTTTTAAAAACATTAATGCTGCGCTGACAGAGGCGGGACTGGTAATGCAGGATATAGTGCGAGTTCGTTATATTTTACCGATTCGAGAAGACTTTGAACAAAGCTGGCCAGTAATTCGTAAATATTTAGGAGATGTCAGACCAGCAGCAACAATGATTGTCGCAGGACTTTCAGATCCGAGAATGCGGATTGAGATAGAGGTGACAGCAAAAAAAACTAGGGGCTAGATTTGAGGAGCAGTTTTGTGACAAATCACATAACTTCTTGGCCACTCGTATTGCTGAGAAAAACACCCTTGTTGCCTTCCCCGCCACCGATTGCTGATGTGAGCTTTAGATGTGAGCTTTACTGGAATAGCTACTTGGGGCAGTGGCAGGTTTGGGTTAAGTTTGCAGACGGGTGTACGTCTGTGGTGTGCGATTGGTTGGTGACGGTGTAGGTAACAGTAGTTCACTGTTCCATCAAAATCGTTACTGTGAGTCGGTTATTTTACAGTTTCCCAGTTTGGAGCAAATAATCTCTATTGCCAAGCCATTGAAAAAGACAATTTTGTGTTCGTTCTCTTCTGAGTCACTTAAAGTAACGGGAACAAGTTTGTCTTAACCCAAGATTGAACCGGAATCAAGTTCCCACTGATGTTTGAGCAATTCTTGGTAAGTCGTTTCCCTTATCATCATTTGCTTATAGAGCATCAGCAAAAATTCTTGAGCTTGTTCATGGGACATGTGCTGCACTTGATCAGAGAAAGTTCTAAGGCTAAATTCTTGTTCTAAAGATAATTCAATGGGTTGATTCATCACTTTTATTACCTACTCTTTTATTTGGGTTTGCTTAATATAAGCAAATATTTCTTTATATAAATAAATGTTACGATGCCTTTACAAAAATCGAAGGGGTGTAAACCGTACCGACGTAGGTTAGAAATGCCGTATCTGCTGCTGAAAACCTTGATATCACTCCATTGTGGCAACCCAAGTAAAAACTTAAGTTCTAAAGTTTTTTACTAAGAGGTTTTTAAAAGCATTTTTCGCCTCTGCTTGCGGCTGGCGAGCTAGATATTTACCACTACCAACCTTTTTATGGCGGTGGATGCAGTCCCGCCGAGGTTAGAAGGCGACGCAAGTTAACAACTCCAACCCGAATTAATGCTCCGTCCACACCCACCTTTAATGAAAGTGGAGATAATAATTGGGGGGGTATGGACACCGATGCAGAACTCAGTGATTCTTGGTGGAAGCGAGTTAAATATTATGCTCAGTTACCCGCATTTCTCACAAGCTTGAAATGCAGAGGTGCAAGGGAGCAGGGGAGCAGAGGAGAGTTCAATATGCCTTGTTCAATCCCCTCTGCCCCTCTGCCCTATCAAACACCTGAAGCTTGTGATAAATGCAGGTTTAGCGGGTCTGTTCAGCGCCAACGTCGAAGCGATCAAGCATCATCACCTTGTCCCAGGCTGCAACGAAGTCCTTGACCATCCTCTCGTGACCGTCATCAGCGCCATAGACTTCAGCAATCTGACGCAGTTGGGCGTTCGAGCCGAAGATGAGATCGCATCGGGTTGCGGTGAACTTCGCTGCACCGGTTTCGCGATCGCAGATGTCAAAAAGCATCTCGCGATTGTCAACAGGCTTCCACTCGTAGTCCATACTGGTCAGGACACGGAAAAAGTCATTGGTCAAGACCCCCGGACGGTCAGTGAAGCTACCATGCTTTGAATGATCCCAATTCTGATCGAGCGCGCGAAGTCCGCCGACAAGAACCGTCCATTCAGGCGCGGTCAGCGTGAGGAGCTGCGCTCGATCTAGGAAGATACGCTCCGGCTTCACCTTGTAGCCAACAGCCTCATTGTGATAGTTTCTGAAACCATCCGAAACTGGCTTCAGCCAATTAAACATTTCAACATCTGTCAGCTCCTGAGTCGTATCCATCCGACCCGGAGTAAACGGCACGGCAACACAAAACCCAGCGTCTTGTGCAGCCTTCTCGATCGCAGCACAACCACCGAGGACGATAAGATCCGCCATCGAGATTTTTTTGTTGCCCGACTGAGCGCCGTTAAAGTCCGCCTGAATGCGATAAAGGGTCGATAGCACCTCGCCGAGTTCCTGCGGGCGGTTCATTTCCCAGTCTTTCTGGGGATTGAGGCGAACGCGCGCCCCATTTGCGCCGCCGCGCTTGTCGGAATGGCGGTGACTCGATGCCGCGGCCCAAGCGGCTGACACGAGCGCCGAAACAGAGAGTCCACTCGCTAAAATCTGATCCTTGAGAAAATTGATATCGGCGGCATCAACGACATCATGATCCAGTGCCGGAATTGGATCTTGCCAGATCATATCTTCCTCTGGGATTTCCGGGCCAAGATAGCGCGTTTTCGGACCCATGTCTCGATGGATCAGCTTATACCAAGCGCGCGCGAACGCATCGCTGAAGTAATCGAAGTCACCCAAGAAGTGCTGACAGATTTCGTGATAGACCGGATCGACCTTCAAGGCAATGTCCGAAGTCATCATCATTAACGGGTGCTCAACGCGCGGTTGATGGGCATCCGGTGTCTTTGGCGCATCAGGATTGCTCGGCTTCCACTGAATGGCACCTGCTGGACTCTTTGTCTGTTCCCAATCGTATTTAAAAAGATTTGTTAAGTAACTGTTGTCCCACTGGGTTGGATTTGGAGTCCACGATCCTTCGATCCCGTTCGTCATTGTATATTCGGCAAACCCAGTGCCTTCAGGGTTCTGCCACCCCAAACCCATCGCCTGAATCGGCGCGGCTTCCGGGGCTGGACCAATCTTGTCAGGCGAAACCATGCCATGACTTTTGCCAAAGGCATGACCCCCTGCAATCAGCGCGACAGTTTCTTCGTCATTCATGCCCATCCGCGCAAACGTCTCGCGAATGTCTCGCGCCGAGCCATAGGGGTCGCCGTCAGCGTTTGGACCCTCTGGATTGACGTAAATTAGCGCTTGGTGCGAAGCCGCTAGCGGGTTCTCAAGGTCGTAGTATTGCTCGTTCGCTTTCCCAACCCACCGAATCGTGCGAGTGACCATCTCATCAGGATGACCAGGGTGTTCCTTAACATCGTCAACCGAATCGCCGTTCCAGAATTCGGGTCCCCAGTATGTCGAGCGATCCGCCTCCCAGGAATCTATGCGACCGCCACCAAAACCGAAGGTCTTAAACCCCATGATTTCGAGCGCACAGTTACCCATCAAAACCATCAGATCAGCCCAGCTTAGTGCCGCACCATATTTCTGCTTGATGGGCCAGAGCAGCCGTCGTGATTTATCTGTGTTTCCATTATCCCACCACGAATTGATGGGTGCAAAGCGTTGCATACCCTGACTCGCTCCACCCCGACCATCCGCGATCCGGTAGGTGCCTGCTGAGTGCCACGCCATGCGAATCATTTGAGGTCCATAATTCCCATAGTCGGCGGGCCACCAGTCCTTTGAATCGGTCAGCAGTGCTTTGATATCGCTCTTCAACTGTTCAAAGTCAAGCTTCGCGAAGGCTCCTTTGTAATCGAAATCTCGCAGTGGGTTAGCTTGGGGCAAATTTTGGTGAAGCAGTTCGACCTGAAGTCGGTTCGGCCACCAATCATCGACTTGCGGCTTGGAGCCGAGCGCTCCGCCAATGCGGGTTCCCCGGAAGGGGCATTGTGCAGGAGGGGTGGCAGGGTTGTTGTTCATGGGGCTATTATTCATTCAGTTCAATCCTTCTTCATTAAATTCAATTCTCTCTAACAGTTTATGTTAGTCAAGCTGTGTTGAGCGCCGCCACAAGTGGCGGTTTGAACGGCAAGTTCCTTGATCGCTAAAGTTCTTGCAAGTACTGAATGAGCTACCCTTTGCTAACCCCACCCCCCTGCTACGATTATCATTTTTATTAACAGCTTTTTGAGTATTTTTGCTGATTGACAAAATGCACTTTTTTTAAATTATAACGGTTGGTGCAGGTTTAAACATTTTCTTCTTAATTAAGTAAGTCGGCGCGAAAAAAACAAATTTTTTCCAGAGTTTCTGTCGATATTTTGGAAATTTTCATAGTTTTTACTACAGTTAATAAATTTTCATAGTTAACATCTAGCATTAGGCATAAATTGTTATAACGATAGACAATGTACAAAGCGAGAAGTATTGGCAGTGCTTTAATCGAGATGAAGCATTTCAAAGTGAGTCAATGTTAGTCATTAATAATATAGTGTTAACTAATATAGTGTTAACCACGCCAGTCAGTGACACGACACCTATTGGTATTCCCCAAATATTAAATCAGGTTAAGGGAGATCGCTTTCACCCGGATTTCTCACAAGCTTGAGGGAAGGGGCAGAGGGGCAGAGGGGCAGAGGGGAATGGCACTAAGAAAAGAGAAAATCGTTGAGGCAGCAAGGGTGCAGAGGAGCGGAGGAGCAGGGGAGAAAGAAGAAGTTTTAGGCATTGCGTTCAGATATTTAGAAATTCCCCTCTGCACCCCTGCACCCCTGCCCCTCTGCAATCCTTACGCTGCATACCCTTCAGCTTAACTTAGTGCCATTCGGGGCAGAGGGGATTATAACTTGGCACATTGAAATCTCCTCTGCTCCCCTGCACAAGCACAGGCTTTGATAGATGTGGTGAGAAATTCGGGGTAGGAGTATGGGAAGATTCGTCAAGTATCCCCCCTAGTGAATGGAGAAAACAGCATAAGAAAAACTAGAATAAGGGAATTTAATCTAAAATATTTCCTTTTCAACTAGATAAATTAAATCTCATAATTAATGCTAATTTAATTTCATCTTAAATTTAACAATCAAGGTAAGCTCATCTAATTTAGTATAGTGTGAACTTGACAAAAGAAACAAGATAAACGTCAGTGGGCAAATAGAAAATGTACTTGACATCAGGACAAAAGAAGTGAGATGAAAGCAATGCGCTCAAGAAAGAAAACTTCTCTAATGAAACTTTATGTCTGAAGGATTTAAGACTAAATCGGCTCCAGTCAAGAAAGTTAAAAAGAGAGGTTGATTCACGTTCCGAAAAGCGCCCAACTAAAGCAGACTTTCGAGAATCAGGAGGATTTGAACAGGAGGCTGCTGTGATGTTGGGTTTGTACCGGGAAGATTACTACGACAAGCAGACTACCCAAAAAGGCATTTTTGAAGTTTCAGTTTTGAAAAGTCGGTTTAGTAGTGAGACGACTGTTAATAAGATTGTTTGATGAACGATTTGGACAGTTTAAGAATTTGGCTAAATCTCAATATTAAATACAACAAGAGTTAACCTAAGCATTGTAACTGTTCATGTAAGAAGCGCTCCAGCAACGGAATCAGGCAGAAAATATAACAATTAAAAAAGTACTATTGGTTTAGTCTAAATCCAAAAGGAGGAGAAGATTATGATAAAGATGAATTTCCTGACCATTGACAAAGTAAACAAAATCATTGAGCTTGCTAAGAACTAAATCTCCATTGAAATAAGGGTGAAAGAAATTGAGTTACGATAATACTACCAAGTACTTAGCTGAATTGTATCCCGCAGAGTTTGCCAAGTGGTTGCTACCAGATAAAACTACAGAAGTTACAGTACTTAAAACTGAACTTTCAATAGATCCAATCCGCGCAGATTATGTCACATTTTTGCAAACAAGTAGCCGGATTTTGCATATTGAGTTTCAGACTCTCCCCAAATCTAATCCACCAATTCCTTTGCGGGTATTAGACTATTACGTGAGATTGAAACGGCAATATAACACACCAATAACTCAAGTCGTGATCTTCTTGCAACAAAGCAGTGACCCTATTGCATTTACTGAAGAATACACAGATGAGTTCACAAGTCACCGTTATCAAGTTATACGGTTATGGGAACAAGATTCAGCTTTTTTTCTGGATAATCCAGCGCTATTGCCTCTTGCACCTTTAACTCGAACTGATTCACCCGCCGCTTTATTATCCCAAGTAGCTCAAAATATCGCTAAAATTCTAGATAGGGATGAAAGGCAGAACATTGCTGGATGTACAGAGATATTTGCAGGTTTAAGGTTTGAAAAAGATTTAATTCGTCAATTTTTACGGGAGGATATTATGCAGGAATCTGTTATCTATCAGGATATTTTGCAGAAAGGTAATAAACAAGGTGAAGAACGTTTGATTCTTCGCCAATTAAATAGACGTTTTGGTGAGATTGATTCATCAAATATTGAAAGAGTTAGAGTCTTATCTGTTGAACAATTGGAAACTCTAGGAGAAGCATTATTAGATTTTTCCTCAGTTGAAGATTTAGTAGCTTGGTTAGACCAATTAGGATAATAAGGATAAAAGCGGAGGAAATCAGATCAAAACCTCCGCTTTCCAGTTTACTATTTCTCTGTCTTTATCATTCCACACTCTACAGATAACTAAAGATTTGAGTAAATTTGTAACTGCTAAAAATAACAACAAAATAAATGTGGAAATCAGCGCATGATACTTTCCACTTTATACCAAAATGAACAGCTTTTATTTTCTCAAGTTCTATCAATAGTGATCTTTCAAAACCTATAAATAAGAAGTTATTAGGCAGTTGCACAGTTGCATCTATATTTCTGGTAATTGCCGCATCAGACGCTTATGTTCAGTCATTGGAGTTTTAAAACCCGTGAAAGCGCTATCTGTCCGTCAGCCTTGGGCATGGGCAATTATTTATGCTCTCAAAAATGTTGAAAACCGTGGCTGGCCCATTCATTATCGCGGCGATATTCTCATTCACGCTGCAAAAACCTGTACCAAAAAAGAATACCAGCTAGCGAGAGAATTTTGCCAAGGGATGGGGGTAGTAATCCCCGAATTAATCTCTCTACGTCGTGGCCAAGTTATTGGCGTTGTCACAATAGTAGATTGCAAGTTTTCACAAATTGCGTCTGGCTGGGGAATGCCTCTTCAGTACCATTGGCAGCTGGAGAATCCGCGAGAGATTACGCCGATTCCTTACATTGGGCGATTGGGAATTTTTGAAGTACCCGATGATTTGGTCATGGAGGTGGCTGCATGACTAAAGCAGTAATATTTGAGTTATCTGCAATACCCGAAAAATTCTTAGAAGACGACCTTAGAGGTTCACAACTGCATAGCCAAGGATGCCTCTATCCGTATCTCGAAAAGAAAAAGCTACTTGATGGGACTATAGCCTTTTACCCACGAGTGATAGGCCAACGTGACCCAGACAACCCGATTCAGTGGCGATGGGGTTTTAACTGGGAAGAACGAGTTGATGGATTATGGAAAGGACGAAGTATCGGCTCAATTCCCCCTGGCGCTGTCTACATGATTCGTCTAATGCAACAACAGGGGGCAATTAGGGAAGATATTATCGCCTTTATCAAAAAAGCGAAATCCAAAAAGCCATCACCAAAATTAGATGTCTGCAAAAATTTTGATAACACAAAATTAAAACCAGTTCTTCCAGATGATGCCCCGATCGCTGTAGTACTGTTCGCTGGCGGCGGCGGAATTGAAGCGGGGATGGTTGAAGCCGGGATTCGCCCAGTCATTGCAGTAGAGTTTGACCCAAGTAAACCAGAACTGAGTAAAGCGATCGCCAAAACCCATCACCACAACTTTAGCGAGTACGGCTGTAGAATAATCCAACTAACAGTTCAAGAAGTAGCGCGGTTAGGATTTCTAGGTTTTCCCCGCCGCCCCGATTACCTCCATGCCTCCCCGGTGTGTGCCAACTTCAGCCAAGCTCACACAGCCAAAGCGGGTAAGGGCGGCGAAACTACCGATGACCTGACGGCTGCGATCGCAGTAGCAGAAGCAATCCGACAGTTGCAGCCACGGGTGTTTACTCTTGAAAATGTCCCGCGTTATCAGAACAGTCAGAGTTTTGCCATCATCCTGAATGCTTTGGAACTTGCGGGGTACTCGGTTACTTACAGCGTGGTCAACATGGCTGATTTTGGGTTGCCCCAGGCGCGGCGGCGGTTAGTCCTGATTGCCAGTAGGGGTTTGAGCATTGCCTTACCTTTGGGAACTACACCTTGCGGTTGGTATGAGGCGATCGCCCATCTCATCCCCACGATGACCGATTCCCAACTACTCCTCAAACAACAGCAAGCTTTGGAGAAATTTTTAGCCGAGAATGCGCCAACACCACTATTGATTGAACGGGTTGGGGGACGCAAGTTACCCAAGTACAAGCCTGGGCATCTACCCTGTAATACCATATTGCGATCGCATTTCACAGATCACAAAGGTTGCAACCGTAGTAAGTTCGCTGATATCTGGTTGCCGGATAGTACGGTCAAATCCTTGTCTATTCAAGGGGTTGCAATCTTGCAAGGGTTTCCCGGTTGGTACGAATTTGCCAACGAGACTGCTACGGCAGGGTCAATCATTGGTTACTCTGTACCACCCAGTTTTGCCGCGCAGTTATTTACTCACATACAGAAACAATTATCAGGAGCATTTTTATGATGAGTTATCTCAAAAAGATTAAGGGTAAGTAATTTGGATTAACTACCAACAGTTTTGAAATCATTTTAGTTAAAATGCCCTAATTAAAGTGCCTAGAGTTGGCGTACCTAAAACTGAAGAGGCTAAATTCCCTGGGATATTCCCATCAATTATCCAACAGTCAATCCCTAAACTAGAAATAGTCAAAAACTCCTCAACTTTCTTAGCCATCCCGCCAGTAACATCTACTGATTTGCTCTTGCCCAAGAAAGGTTTAATCTGAGAATAGTTAGCTTGAGTAATATTGGAAACTACTTGCCCATCTTGGTCATATACGCCTGCATAATTCCCAACATTTATTAGTCTAACTTTAAACTTACCTTGAAGATAGAAGTATTTCGCTAGTTCTGCAAGCATTGCATCTGTCGAAAGGACAGTACCACCAATAGCTTGATCTAGAACGACATCACCAAAAATTAAAGGAATTAAACCTGCTTTTAGAGTACTTTCTATTACACTAAAGTCACTCTTCAACAGTTTCTTATTATGAGTGATTATCATAGTAATAGGTGGCAAACTTACCACTGATAAACCTGCCTGTAAAAAACTTTTAGCTAGTAAGAAATTTAAATCTAAAGCATCTTGGTGAACTAAGCAGAACCCTAGTTTTTCTTCATCACATGAAAAACCATTAATTGTATTATATTTATTCGCTGATTGATGTGCGAAAGAACCAGCGCCGTTACCAATAATCAGTTTCAGATTAGGATTTTCATGTTTGATTAGGCTCACTTGCTCAACCAGTTGTGTTATAACTTCTCTTCGAGCAGTATAAGGTTTATCCTTGTCAGTAATTAAGGAACCTCCTAGCTTCACCAATACTAATTCCATAATCAAATATTAAATAAGGAAAGACAAAAACTTATAGGAAACTAATTCTAAACAAAAAAATCAAAATTACTAGTAATTTCAACGCAATTTAACAAAAATCTTGAAAGGAAACAGTAAATTTTGGTTACAAAATAATGCAGAAATTGTGTTACATCTGAGTTATCAGTGGATAGCTGGAAGTTGGGAGTACACCATTTTTAATAAATTAGTTTGTGCATTGGAGGATATTTGAAAAATCTTCAAATGTGTGTTTGACTACCCTGGCTACCGAGAAACTGCCACGAGAGAATCGGAATTTTGGGATTTGAGATCGCGCCTCTGAGTCTCACTTGAGGCTCAAGCCGACCCTTTTCAAACAACCTTTAAGGATAAAAGTGCAGCCTACGTTGCCAAGTCTGCTGAATCTTTGCCATTGCTTAAATCCCTGTACTAAAAGTTTTACTGGTGATTAAGGCTTATGCTTGCTACACCTAGAGTATCTGCTTTTACGGACTCTCCGCGCAACATTCCTGCTTCTACGAGTAAACAAGGTATTACCCCCCTAATTCAATCGCTGCTAACGGGTGCAAGACTCAAAAAAGACCACCTGTACAATAAAAAACTGCCCGCTTTCCAAGGAGTCCAGAGCAGCACTTGCAAAAAAAATATGGGAGTTTTAAACTATTGCCCCCTGCTTTACATATAATTCGTTCGCTATGTAATACTCTTCAGTTCAAGTTTTGTACTTTATGCAAAAAGAGCGAAAAACTTTTAAAACTGCACTATACAAGGATTAGACACAATCGATTATTACTTCACTACTTGAAGTATCTTTTTATCCTGGTGTTCAATTAATTCATACCGCACTCAGCAACACCAGAAAATCATTTCAGTTCCTGCAATTTCTTTTTCAAGAATTTTAACTCAAACTGTTTGTTTTGCTTATCATTTTTTGGCTGATTAAGTTTTAGTTGGGCTAAAAGATTGTTAATCTCTTGCTGAATTCTTGCAGGGTCTTGTAATTCTTGCAAAGTAAGAGTTGTGCTGTGATTTGTTGTGGGAATACCAGTGTTTGGTATCCCTTCGGGGGCATCGCGTGTATAAGTATCTGCTTGATTCCAAGTATTAGCCAAATCTTTCATCTCTGCGGAGGGAGTTCCTATCTCTACTACTGCTAAAGGTTCTAGTTCAATGTCTGTAGTTGCTACTTTTCCATTGGAGTCAGCAATGCTGTTAATATTCCAACCCCACTTTACTGACCCGTAGTAAACATTTTTTTGCGCCCCTTCTAGTGAAATAGCTGTTGTCTCAAATATCATGTTAGATCCAATCGTGGCAGTTGGCATATTCGGCTTATCATATAGTTTTGCGCTCCGTTCATTCCATTTCAGACCTGGAAACAATCTGTAACGATGGCCTAACTGATAGTTAGACATCTTGTCTGGGGATGTCGTAGAGTTCATGTCCAATTTGCTTTTGGGTGTTTTCGATACTGGCTCTCCTGTTTTCAAATTCGGGGCACCATAAACTGGATTGGTATAGGTGAGTCCACGATCCCAATGACCATTTCCTTGAGTTCGGCTTGCTGCTGTTTTTGTTGCGTTCCCAAAAAATTCTTCATTGTTATTCTTTTTGTCTGCATATCCTCGATCTAAATTTATGCCATTATGAGTTTTTTCTATTTTTTGGAGCAGTGCTATTTTTTTAGAGTTCACTAATTTGTTAGGCATGAATTCTAGCTCAATTTCTGCGCCGGGATTTCCATTCTCTAACACTGATTGGTAATTATTAGCTTCCCAACTACCACCCATTGTGTCTACTGCCCGTTGGATAATCCGGCACTGCACAGTATCACTATTCTGCTGTAAAACATGGGTCAATTCATGGGCCAACAACTCCTGCCCCCCTCGACTCCCCGGCTGATATTCTCCCTGCCGAAAGAACACATCGTGCCCGGTCGTAAACGCCTTCGCCTGTATCGATTGATTTAACTGGTCAGCCTGAGTATCTGTGTGAACCTTCACTCGACTAAAATCAGCCCCAAAAGCCTGTTCCATAGGTGACTTGATACTATCAGCCAGTGGTTGTCCGCTTCCCCGTGCCTGTTGTATTGATGTTTCCAAATCTGATGATGCAGGTATCCCTCTATCTGACGCACCCTGCATCATCGGCTTCATTTGTAATTCCTCTTCTTCGGCTGGCAGAGATTCTCGCTGTATGCTGCCCTCGGGTTTCATTTGCAGTTCTTCTTCCCCTTCAGGCAGAGACTCGCGTTGAACACTGCCTTCTGGCTTGATTTGCAATTTCTCTTCTTCAGGTAAAGACTCTCGCTCTCGCTGGAGTTTTTCGCTTTGTGGTTGATGAATCCTTTGGACTACCTGAGACGCAGTTTCGTCAGCCTCTTGCTCGTACTTATCGCCAGTTTCTCCAATTGTCAGTTTTGCTTGTATTGATGTTGGTGTATCTGGTCTTCTCAGTGAAATATTGGCAATATTATGACTAAATCGGGTTGCGTGTTCAAGTCGAGAATTCAATAATCCGTCCATCTTGGCTTGCAACACATTTAGGCGCTCTTGTCCTTCGGGCGTAATTGAGCCAAACTTGGCCTGTAGCTTTAGTTCAGTTGCCTCCATTTGTTTTTCAGCAAAGGCTTTGTCCTCGATTTCTTGAGTTGACTTGTGTCCCCCTGTCGCATTTGCTGATGGAATACTAGAGAGCTTAGGCGCTAATGCTGAATTATTTTCTGGGGTTTTAGGATTTGAGGGAGTAGATAAGTGGATTTTGGGAAATTTCATCTTATACCTCCAATTCAAACTACTTGGTCAATAAAGAATTATGACTGATTCCTACGGTTTTTGATAAATCTCTTTGTCCACTGCGCTGAATTACAGTAGTTTTATATGTGCAAAGAGAATTTTATCCTAAAACAGGTTGGCAAAATTGTTGGAGATTGTGACAAATTAGTAACTTGGTATAAACCTCAAATCTGCCCTAATGATTTAGCAATGATGAATTTAATGCTCTATCACAAATCATAATCTTACAAGATATTTAATTTTTCTCAAATAGTTATTTCTGAATCTATTCCAATAATATTTATGCTCAAAAGTGGCTTTTCTAGACTTAATTTGATCAAATAATACTAAAAAACACCTAAAATATTTGATATTACTAGGTTTCGCTAAAATAGAATCAAAGATTTAATAAAAACATGATTCCTGATTATTGAATCCTCTACTATGTAAAGATTTAACCTAATATCAAGTATTAATTTTCTATAGCTAGTCTGGAAGAGCCTCAAAAGTTTAAGCTGAATAAGAAATCAAAATGAATTATCAAGGCTTTTAAGCACATTCACCTAAACGAAGTAGGTATTTTCAGAATAGTGGAATAAGTTCCTAATTTTCGTACTTTAGGAAATCTTTTATGAAGAAGGGGAAGGGGGAAAGGTAAAAACCTCGCCCCTTGTGGGCGACCTGTTCATCCCTTTCCCCTTTAACCTTTAACCTTTTCCCTTTTATAAATTGCCTAAGCCAAAAGTATTTCAGTTTTTATTAGTGTTATTCGCATTAGCACTATTTTTTAATGCTCTTTTTTTGGCAAAGGTATTCCCTGGTTGCAAAGTAATTTCACGTCCTTGCAGAGTGAGTACTCCACGTCCTTCGATTACAGTCACCGAAATATGCCGAGAAGCAGTATGCTCAGGCAGTTTTGTTCCGTCTGTGAGACAGAGTAAAGAGAAACTGTTTTATTCATCTTGTACTAACGCTTTGCGAGTCACTCCGGGTTTCGTGTAATTTGCCAATTACCGCAGATTAGCTGGCATTTCAGTATTATTTTTTGATGGGTACACCATGATTTATCTCCTGTCATTTCAACAAGAAAGGCAGAGGGCAGGAGGCAGGAGGCAGGAGGCAGAAGGAATACTGTTTTCGCCCTCTGCCCGTGATCGCTAGGAAACATGTTCTTACGTCCCCCACCATAATCTCTGATTTGGTGGCCAAGAACTGGGCGGGGTTAAAGCCCCGTTCAAATTCTTCCCTTCTGCCTTCTTTACGGTTTATTACAATTCTCTAACAGCGCACAAAGCGATATAGCCCAAGTCTTGTTGGTGCTGAGTGAAGACTCGTCGCATCATTAGAATGCGATCGCGGATCAGAGGCTGAGTCAAAATATTCCAAACAATCTGAACCGTCTGAATTACTCCTTCATCTCTCAGTACCTGAATCGGCTCAAGCAATCTCATTGCACCAATTTGCCGCTGGGTTACTGTTAGCCCTAATTGAGCGAAGGTGTTGATCCAGTCTCGTTCCGGCAGTGGCGTAGCATTCACACGAGTCACTTGTGTCAGGTCTGGCCGAAGTGATTCTAAATGGTCACGCGCTAGCAGTTCATGGCTGAGAAATTTGCCGCCGACTTTAAGCCGATCACGCACACCTGTCAGAATTTTGGCTTTGCCAGCAGACGTTTGCATAGTGAGAATGGCTTCTGCTAACACATAGTCAAACGATGCAGAAATGGTTTTTAGCTGAAAAATATTGCCTTGAATAAACTCAACCCGATGATCTAAGCCAGCCGATCGCGCTTTGACTTGGGCGATCGCAACTCGATCAGGATCTCTTTCAATACCAACAACTTGGACATTGTAGCGTTTTGCTAGAGCAATCGCGCTATTTCCTAAACCAGAAGCGAGTTCCAGAACAGTTTCACCAGGTTGGAAATTCGCCCATTCAAAGAGCTGTTCGGTGGCGGCACGTCCACCCGGACGGAGAACGGTTTTACCCGCAGCCGCCAGGACAACATGACTTGGTGCTGTTGTCAGATTGACAGTAGTTTGTGTCATCGTTCGGTTAATAATTCTCCTGTATTGCTATTTGAAACAGCTTTTAATTGCTTAAGTACGCACAACTGTAGATTTCGATCAAAGATTCCAACGGTTGTAGAAGCTTGTCGATGATTAAATCATCATATTTAAATATTTAAGAGTGCCGCGATCGCTGTTCCAGAAACATCGCCACCATTTTTAGCTGTCGCGGCATCTGGGCTAGCATCTTCGTTTTCACATAACGGAGCAGATGAGCAATCTCTTCGTCAAAGTTGTCAAAGTAGAGTTAAGTAATTTGGGTTGAGGTTGACATTTTTAAACCTCCAGTTGGGTTAATACTTCAGAAAAGACAGGTACTGTTGTCCAACAATGGCAACAAAACCAGCAAATTTCATGGTGCTGGATATACAGCGCTTCCGGCTATTATGCAATACAGTTTTTCTCCTTGCCCTCTCCTATCAAAGCTTTCAGATTTTAGGATGTACCTCATAGCTGCCGTAAGTGCTGTATCGAAGTAATGGGTAAGAGCAATATAGACAGTCATACACGATCGTTAACTCTTTTATTGCTTACGGAAACACGATTTTAGGAGCAACTGCATGTCCTAGATGAAGATAGGCAGCCGATCTCAACACGATTTCGGAGTAGAGAACCTTTTGAATCTCCAGGCTGGGAACTCGTCTTGCGGTGAAGTTATAAGCTACAATTTCCCCTGCCAAACTGAAATCACTGTCCGTCAAGTAGTGGTCATAGTCGTGCATTCCCTGGAAAATAAACCCATAAATTGGATTGGGATAGACAGAAGAATCATAACTATCCGCAGAAACCCAAAGATGACTTTGCTCAATATCAGCAAACATCGCTTCAGGATTGTCATATCGCATGTAATCGGAAAACTGTAGATTCAAAGGCAGTTGATGGAACTCATCCATCAGCCAGTCACAGAGTTGGGCGATAGCTTGATCAGAAATTTGGGCTGGCTTGCCTTCTATATAGAGTTGGGCGAGTGTTTCTACTTTATATGAGGTTGTCTTTACTTTTGTAAGAGTCATATCGCTACCCTCGTTCCCTTGATTACCTTTACTCTGACAGTTTCTATCAACAACTTCTTTGATCTAGCTCATAGTTGGAAGAGATTACAGCTTGGACTCTTGCTTCAACTAAGGAGCAGCCTAAACCAAGCGGAATGACTTTACTCGCTTCAACTCTGGAGGCTCCTAAACTTGTTGAGCATGAGGAGTCAGAATCTTAGATGAGTAGTCTGTACCGCTCAACATTAATTCAGTCACGACTGTATACGCCTCGATCCATGCCTGCTCAGTATTCGGTGTCCAGGTACTTCCCAAGTAAATCGAAAACGTTTTTAACAACGTACTACCTACCATTGGATAATGTTCAGGCAGCACGCCATACTTAACATGTCGAGTTCCTAGTCCCTGAAGTGCGTTAGACAAAACGTCGGGGTTGCGGAGATTTTCTACAACCATAACAAGTGATTTGAAAAGTTGCTTGGCTTGCTTTCCCATGTGAGTATTAGCAAACAATGGCTTGACCTCTGGATAGTCCGCAAACAAAGTTTTATAGAAGTGAGCCATAAACTCGGTTTCCTGGGGTTTAATCTGCAAAAAACTGGATTCCAACAATTCAATGTTTAAAGACATATATTCAGTTCCTCTTGTTTTCTGTTTATAGTTTGCTAAATTCCTGTGAATCCCTTTATGAGCTAGCTCATAAAAGCGTTTAAACATGGGAAAAATTTAGATTGGAGAAGAAAATGATCGGATTGCTTGATTAGGGTGGCAGGGCAATGCAAGTTACGATTGAACAATTGCGGCAAATTTCATTTTTTTGTGGACTCGATCTAGATCGGCTTGTCCAGTTGCGAACTCATGCTGTCGTGAAACAGTATTTGCGGGGAGAAATTATTCTGTATGAGGGCGATCGCAGAAGGAACAGGTGTAACGAAACATGGATTACAGTTGCGATCATATTTGCCCTACTACCAGATTGTCCGCAGCATCGGGATTACGTATGAAGAATGTGTACGACTATTCAAGCAGATTCAGGTAGTTGTCATTTACGAGCGAGGCGGTAAGATTCTGGTGTTAGACCAAATGAAGTTAGATGCGATCGCCAAGGGGCAAACGATGTAAATACGCAAGGTAAAAAATTTTGTGAGTCGTATTTTGCTGAGTGATCTGCTATTTTGCTACTGCTTGAATTTAAGTGAATCTACAACTGATTTACAGGCTCTACAATTAGCGCTGTTGCGACCGAGCAACATGCTGTCCATGAATGCTAACTGTGTAAGGAACAAGATAGGTTACAAGTCCAGCAAGCCAACGATTGCGGTTCATTTTTCCCTCTAGAACAGCTGCCCCATGATTCAGGATAAATAGGGTTGTTCCAACGACTAAGGCAACACGAATTGCAGTTGGCTTCAAGGAGGGGTCAGTCCAAGCTGCATAGAACTGATTAATCGTCTTCATCCTTGTAGGTTCCTAATATTCATAAGGTAGAAGAGACGGTGATTCCAAAAGGTTAATTAATGTGCTGCTCAAGCACTGCGATTTGATCTTTTGCCGAAATTTTTGGTGGCTATCTTGGGCTAGCCACCGCCTCTTGAGGCACGCGCTGTTAGCTTGCAATTGCCGCCGATACTTGCTGTGAAACGCGACCTTTGGCTTTTATTAAATCGGCTGCTTTTTCGCCGATCATAATGGTGGGCGCGTTCGTATGCCCCGTGGTTAGCTTTGGCATAATTGATGCGTCAACGACACGCAACCCCTTAACCCCATGTACCCGAAGTTCATGGTCTACAACTGCCATTGAGTCAGTACCCATTTGACAAGTACCAACTGGATGATACACCGTACCGCAGGTTTCCCGGATATAGGCTTCGAGTGCTGCATCGCTAGTCACGTCGGCACCCGGCGCGATTTCTTTGCCTCGAAACTCATCAAAGGCACTTGTATGAAACAATTTGCGGATTAATTTAACTCCCTCAATGAGCTTTTGGACATCAGATTGACTTTGCAGATAGTTCATCTGAATGATCGGTGTGTCTTTGGGGTCAAGCGATTGCAACTTGACACTGCCAATATTTTGGGGGTGGGTCAAAGTGACTAAACCTGTAAATCCCAAACTAGAGTGAGCATAGCCAGGAGGTGCGAACAGAATGGGGCCGAAGATCAGTTCTAAATCTGGTGCAGTGTCTAGATTACCCTCGCTATGTAAAAATAATCCAGATTCAGCAATGCCATTACTAGTAATTGCAGTATGCAAATCAACAGTTGCCTCGTATGGCACAGGAACAACAACGTGGTCTTGGAGGTTTTGACCAACCCCTGGCAGATTAGCTACGAGTTCAATCCCCAAGGCTTGTAATTGTTCTGCATCCCCAATACCCGACAGCATTAGCAGTTTGGGCGAATCGAACGCGCCCGCACTTAAAATCACTTCGGAGTTGATCCTGGCTTGGTTTAGCGTTCTTTCGTGTAGATATTCCACTCCAACAGTGCAGGTACTCTCAAACAACAATCGAGTTACCAACGCGCCTGTTATTGTTGTTAAATTGGGACGCTGGAGAATGGGCACTAGAAATGCCGCAGCAGCACTGTGTCTTTTCCCATCCTTGACTGTCAACTGAAAAGGCCCCGCTCCTGACTGCTGCATTCCGTTGAAATCAGGATTGTGGTCATATCCTAGTGCCACCGCAGCGTCTACAAATCGCTGGGATATTGTAGTAGGGGAAATGAAATCGGTGACACTCAACTCGCCATCAACAGCGTGGTATTTAGAAGCACCGCGTTGCTGATTTTCAGATTTCTTGAAATAGGGCAACACATCTTGGTAACTCCAACCGGGATTACCTAATTCCTGCCAGTGGTCATAATCGTGAGGATTACCTCGGATATACATTAAGAAATTAATCGAACTGCTACCCCCCAAAACTTTGCCACGGGGACAAAAGATTTTGCGGTTATTTAGGTAGGGTTCTGGTTGGGAGAAATATCCCCAGTCCACCTCAGTGCCTAATAGATTTGTGCATTCTAACGGAATCTGAATCTCTGGTTTTGTATCTGGATTACCTGCTTCGAGTAATAACACAGTTGTATCAGGGTCTTCTGTCAAACGATTGGCAATTACACAGCCTGCCGAACCTGCACCAATCACAATGTAGTCATATTGAGTCATGAAATTCTCCTGTCCCTTTGCTGTTTTTCGGTAAATAAAATTGCTAGTACGACAAAACTTTTAAAGAAAATTTTTCATTATTATTTTTGCCATCCCAAAATATTGATGAAAAAGTTTCTAACTTTTAGAGCGTTAAAAGGTTGAGAGGATGTTGTATAAACTTCTCCTGTATGCGTCTTCTCCACAAAATAGGTGACTCCCCGATAAATTAATTGATAAGCTATTCGTGGTGTAGAAACTTCCGCAGGCTCGATATTCGGGTCAACACGATAGGTTTGCCCACGATAGGTTAGGTTATAAGCAGAACCTTGATAATGAACTGGTGCAAATGGTCGTATTGCTCTTTTAGCCGCTTCTCTTGAGTTATATTCGTAACTAAGTCCGCGATAGTAAAGTTTCATTTTTTGCTCACAATTTACTTATTTTTACAGGTAATCACATACCTATTTGGTGTTTGCTTAATTGGTGCAGGTTTCATTCTGGGTTTAACTGTGGGATAGCAAGAGACATATACCGTAGAGTTATCTGTCCAAGTGAGTAAATAAGATTTGTCGCTAAGTTTAGTCAATGCTGGTGAAATATTTGATGCAGTAGCCGCAGCTTTGAAGTTAATTTGAGAAAATGCAGCGATTCCCACAGCAGAAGCACCAATAAGTAAACTAATGTTTCTTATCCAGGTTGTTGATAGTTTCATCCAAATTTCTCCTGACAAATTAAGCGTTTTGAGTTTTAATTCTGTTTTCTGTTCATTTCCCTTACGTTTGAGCAGAAAAGGCTTTTCACCATAGTTTTTACTCAGCTAGATACGCCAGTTCAAGCAAATCCAGGCGATTAACTAATTGGACAAAATTAAATTCATTCATGGAGACAGGTAACAGAGATCAGTCTGGTTTATCTGTGATGGGCGATCGCGTAGCGTCTTGGAGAGAAGCTTCGCCTTCTCCTGTCAGAGACGCTCTGCGAACGGCGATCGCTGCGATCGCTTCAAAAACTGTATGGGGACTTTTGAAGGTTAGCCGCGCTTCTGGTTTCTGGAGTGCCACCATTGTTTTCACATGTTCGCATTCATCATCACGGATGTTCACGAACACGTCGTATAGATTATCTACCTTGGGACGGCGAAATTCATGGTCTGGTGCAGTTTGAACTTCATCAAACATATAGAGAT
Source organism: Nostoc sp. C052 (assembly GCF_013393905.1). Lineage (GTDB taxonomy): Bacteria > Cyanobacteriota > Cyanobacteriia > Cyanobacteriales > Nostocaceae > Nostoc. The sequence goes on along the minus strand of NZ_CP040276.1, from coordinate 26,039 downwards.
CACCATCACGATAGAAGTTGATTGCGACTTGGGGCGCTCTTTGAGCTTTCAGTTGGGCTTCATAGGTTTTCAAGTATTCGTCATAGGTATGGTAGGCATGACCTTCAATCAGTTCCATCAGGTAGTAGGCGTAAGAGGGAAACAGCATATAAATCAGGACGACCACCCAGTAATAAGCTACAGCTATATGTTGAGCAATGAAGCGATCAATCCAGTAGCGATCGCCACCCAGTGATTCCATAATCAACAGATGATGTAATTCGTTCCAGGTTTCAGCAAAGTGAAGTTTCAACAAGTCAGCTTTGCGCCAGTAACCCAGCGTCTCATAAAGATGCAGCACCGAGAGATAGGAAAAATAAGGAACGCGAGCGATGGTTTCCAACATATAAAACCGAGCGTAGGAACGATTTCCGTAGACGATATCTACAATGAATACGAAAAAACTGACGATCACTTGAATCAAAACTTTCATGGTGAATTCCTCTAAAATCAGAACACTTTCCTGATTTGTCGATTCCGAGATCCGATAGACGTAGGTTTGATTTAATGCGTCAACCCAACGCCCATAAGGGTTAGCGATCGCTTAACCATCGTATAAATAATTAAGGTTAATGAACTTTACTTGAGGCTTCTACCTTTGCTGCTTCAATAATCAGATTTGCTACTTCCGCAGGATGTGAAACCATTGAGGCATGGCTTGATGGTAATGAAATGACCATTGCCCCGATACGCTTCGCCATAAAACGCTCTAGTTCTGGTGAAATCATGTGATCGTTATCAGATACTTGATACCACGATCGCTTAGACTTCCAGGCTGGTTTGGTCACTTTATCGTCAAAGTTCTTGATTGCGATCGGCTTCTGTACAGCAGCCATCACACGTGCTTGAACAGTTTCAACATCCTGAGCAAATGCCTCTTGAAAAGTATCAGGATCAATCTCAAGGAACTGATTATTATAAACAGGACGGACATGGGAAGAACCAGATGGGGTGGGGAAACGCCCATTTAAGTCGCCAAGGCTTTCTCCTGTATCGGGTGCATAAGCTGCAATGTACACCAATCCAATAACATTTGGTGCGTTGGCTCCAGCAACTGTAATGACTGCACCTCCATAAGAATGACCGACGAGAATTGTCGGATCTGTCTGAGCTGCAAGAACCTGCTCTACTACAGCAACGTCGTTTGCAAGGGAGGTGAGCGGAATCTGCACTGCTGTAACGCGAAAGCCTTTGTCTTGCAGTAGTGGGATCACCTTGCTCCAACTTGAACTGTCGGCAAAGGCTCCATGCACCAGCACGATATTATTAGCAGCCATTTTAGTCTCCTTCGTTTGATGTGAATGCTTCTGAGGTTTTGCAAGTGCAATTAGTGGGGTAGTAGTAAAACCTAAACCTATGAAAATTCCTACATTCAATAATCTTCGACGTGTAAATAAGTTATTCTTCATCAATCACTCCTCGCTTCGGTCTAAATGATTCAAGGCTAAAGTCAGCATCCGCTACCTCTACTCTGGATGCTATTGAAATCACCTTTGAGCAAATTACTGATTTGAAGCTTTCGAGATATTACTTTTGCCAGTAGTTATTAGCAGCTGCGATCGTGGCAAACTCTGTTGCAACTGTCTGTCCAACTGCAATCAGCATCATGGCATCATTGCCATAAACATCTCGCAGTTGGTTGCGTTTTTCTTCATCAGGCTGAGTCAGTTTAATAATTAGCCGTGCCATTTTGACTGCCAGTTGTCGTCCTGCTTCTGGTGTTTCAGTCAATAGTGAGTTATTAGGCACCAATGTAACTTCGGGTGGTTTTACAACAGATGAATTGGTCGGGGCTATTACATTATCCATGTCAAAATTTCCTGAATTAATGTTTACTTGAGAACAATTTCGATTCCACGGCAACGACTAAGGCAAAAGCTTGAAGTTTATGAACCTAACTTTTGCATTACTACCAACAAAGATATTCACAGTCCATTCTTAATGAACTACTTGAGCTTTATTGACTACGGGGACTTCATATTTAAGAGGAACTGGAGGATAAACAACATGCACCGAACAAGGAGCATGGTGAAACACATAATTACTCACGCTGCCTAATATCAACTCATTCAAACCAGAATGTCCTCGACGACCGATCACAATTAAGTCTGCGCCCCAAGTTTGAGCAAGTTCACAGATATTCCGGCTGGGATTGCCAGAATTTTGGGTGAATTCAGTACTTACCCCTGCATTGGTTGCTGACTCTGTATACGAGCGCAATAATTTCAAACCCTCTTCTTCGTAACTTTGCCACTGCTTCCAATAATCCTCTAGAAGTTCTCCATGTAATGGATGATATTCGAGAGTAACCAGTGTAGGTGTTTGGGGGCTATCCTTTTCTTCACTAGATAGGATATGCAACAACATCAGGCTTCCTTTAGTTGTCTTTGCTAGAGTAAGCGCTTCGTCAAAACAGCATTCCCATGTGCGGAACGGTCAATTGCAGCTAGAATCTTGCTAAACATAAAATCTCCTGAATCAAACAAATCAAAAAATTTTGAAACCATTAATGGCAGTAAGAACGCAGATACTCTTTTGCACTTGTGTTTAACATCTAGTAGAAAAAAGATAGCTTTTTGTCAATCGCCCTGAAACGAGACGTTTTTCTCAACGGAATCACGGTTTATATGCAGATGATTAGCGGGAAAATCAGGATCGGAATAGCCAACGGCTAAACCACAAATGATCAATAAATCCGGTGAGATGTTCAACTCGTTGCGGATGATTTCGGGATAATCCGCTAGCGAAACCTCTACGCAAGTGCCAATGCCACGAGCAGTTAGGCTTAACACTAACGTTTGTAAATACATCCCCACACTTAAAGCATCGGCAACGCCCAAATCTTGGTGCATACAGACAATAGCAACCATTGGTGCGCCAAAAAATTCGTAATTACGCAGAACGGCTAACTGTCTGTTGGCTTTATCATCACGAGTAATCCCCATCGCCCCGTAGACTTGCGCTCCCAGTTCCTGGCGGTAATGCTGGAAGGCAGAAGGCAGAGGAGAGACGTTGGGCTGCTGCTTGGCAAGGTTTAGCAAAGCCTCTTGCAAGCGATCGCGGCGATCGCCTTGGGCAAACACCAACCGCCACGGCTGGATGTTTGAGTTCGACGGTGCTAGCTGTGCTAGAGCCAGGGCTTCATTGAGCAAAGCCCGTGGCACTGGTTGGGATAAGAATTTGCGTGTTGAGTGTCGGTCTTTAATAGTTTGGTCAAGATCAAACATATTTTATCAACCTCTATCAGAAATAAATGCGGCTCAATTGTGGTTAAAACGATCGAAACAATTCATATAACCTTTTCTGGTTCCTGAATCGTTTTCAATGCCCAGATGCCAATCCAACAACCGAATCCATCCACAATTAATGTCAGAATGGCTGTGATTTGGAATAGCATTCCCCAACCTGCAAAGGAAACTTGAGACACATGATCCGAACTAATTACGATCAAATGATTGTAGATTCCAAAAAGGATTGATGCTGCCATTGAAAAGAGCAAGAGCCAGCTACCAATGTGGTAAAAGTGTGTCCAAAGTAAAACGACTGCAATGATGGGAATCGCATAAATCACAATACCCACAAATAAACTCTGAAGTATTGAGAGGGGAACTGGAATTTCCACATGCGCTAAACCGTGTAGTCCGTGTATGATCGCATGGATGACCACGATCGCTGTTCCATATTGAGCAATCTTCATCTTTCTTCTCCCCTAAATTTTTAACTGGCATGAGCCACGGCGATGTTAACCATCCATTCCAAGGGTCGGGACTGAAAATTTAATTCGCGTTTTGCTTTAGCATTCGATGCACCTCGCATCTGAGTACCATAATAGACAGCATCCGCACCACTAATTCGCAGAGTATCCTCAACCGATACTTGGGGAGGTGGTGGAGCATTGAGCCATTGAGCATACGCAGAAAGCCACTGGCGAACCGCTAAGGGTTGATCGTCTGTAATCAGGTAAATGCCTGGATTGCCCCGTTCTGCTGCTGCAACTGTGGCGATCGCTGCATCTTCAATATGAATCCACGACCATACACCTTCCCCATTCCCAATGATCGGGAACTGTTGCTGTCGCACCTGTTGGGCAACATCGCCATCGGGGGCAAACCAAGTACCAGGCCCGTAAAGGAAGCCATAACGCAGAGCAATCCCTTCTAGGTTGGGCGTTTCAAGTAAGTGACGCTCGATCTCAGTGACTATGTGTGCATCTGCTGCTACCGCAGGCGAGGCATCAAAAGCTAATGGCGTTTCTTCGTCTGCCAAGCCTGCGCCGGGAATCGCCCAAAATGCGATCGACTGCCTCAGATAACGGCGCACGCCAGCCGCTTGTGCTGCCGCTAGCACATTAGCACCCCCTTCTCGACGGATACGAGTATTCAAGGCTGATGCTGCACTCATCGACTCGCTAGTATAGGTTTTGGGGAGGGAAGTGAGTTGTTCAATCACTACTTCCGGCTGAACGCGGGTGATGGCAGCTTTAACAGCATCGGCATCAAATACATCTGCGATTGCCAATTCCACGCCTTGTTCAGCTAAAGTTTGTCCTTTTTCTAAAGAACGTGTCAATGCAGCTACTTCATGTCCTTGCGCTAGCAGTTGCGCGATTAGGGGATGACCGATCGCTCCGGTTGCGCCTGCAACAAAAATCTTCATTTGTAAACCTCCTGTTGAAACCTGCAAAATATTTGAGAATCGCTAGTTGTGAGAATATGAGTTTCTCTCCTTGAAATAGCGATCGCCAGCCGACTGATAAACTTGAGTAGTATGACTTTGAGTTCAGCCGTACCAAAGGTATTGGTTAAAACGACTCTAATATTTCAAGTTCCCATTTTCGTTACAGATTCCTTGAATTTTTATTCTGTTAAAGACCGCCTCTGTTCGATTAACCAAGTCAGACTGAAAACGGTAATAATACGAAAGTAAAACTGTTCAAGATTAGTTGTAGTTGTTGTTGCCATATCACTTCAGCACTAGCGACGAAAGATTTCCCCACTTACCACTGAATACGAATTGATCCAGCGGTTTGCGTTGCCTTGGTGATAGGTCGCGTTCCTTGAGAACATCTGGGAGTGTTATGGGATCGCCTTGATATCCGATCGCCATAGCCGTCCATGCCTCAAAACCTTCAGGATGTCAAAGAGTTCGCGTGCTTTGTCGGGAAGAATACCGATCATCTCATGGACACAAATTCCGCGTGCCGTTGCCTCTACCACAAGATTGCCACTAGCAAGTCCGAGGTCGTGAATAGCAGCCTTGTTCTCTTGGTTATTGCGAGTAAATCTGAGACTGGCAATGCCCAAAGCCAGAACCGGAGCGTTTTGCGCCCATATCTGGTTTGCTTCCACGAGACACGATAGGAGTTGTTGAAAATGGTCAGGGTTTTCCTTGGTGGCAACAAGATAGCTCCAGGGTTGCTCGTTGTAGGAAGATGCTGACCACCGCGCCGCCTCGAATAATGAACAGATATCGGCTTGTAAAACCGGACGATCCTGGAAGGCATAAGGACTCCAGCGTTCTGCGAGTAATTCATGAATTGGATAGTCTGTTAACGCTTTCTTTTCAGACATAATCGCTCCTTCGGTTCTTGTGCTGCCTAACTAGTCTTGATTGAATATGAAATGACTATACATTTAGGATTTGTCAAACATACAGCAGTTATCAGGTAGGTTAGAACATTAATTGATCGTAAAACCCCGACACCAAGTGACTTTCAAGGCTGTTTCCTGCTATAACCAATTTTAGATGCGAACATTTCCAGATAAGACAAGAGAGCATCGTTGATTGCGTTAACATATATTGTTTATCTTGATGATGTGAAACTTGACTTCTATATATCTATGGGTGTGAGCAAATCAATATTATGCAGCCAGTGATAAAAATTTTTTCTCCATCGTCGTAGCGCACAGGAGTCGATTCTTCTCACAGGTTCCCTGTCTGTGGATGCCAATTGCATGTATCTCAACAGCCAAGGCAGTATCCGATCTGACACCACAGGCGATTGCTTAAGCTTTATTACATTGTTATTTGTAATACTATTAATTTTGACAATTTTGATATAAACTCTCTTAATAAAGAAAAAACCTTTGCTAAATGTAAAATATAAAAGATTTAGCTGTATTTATCACATACAAAGAATAAGTAAACAAACAATTTTATATAATAACTTGAAGTTTTCGTGGCAAGACTTTTAAGTTTCTTCAAGTGAAGTAAATAATCTTTAAACTGAATAAAATTATGAAGGCAATGAGAGATTTAAATTTATTCAAATGGTCAAACATTGCCATTACCAGTGCAGTAATTTGCACTGGTAATTGTGCGATCTCTACGACGGGCTGCGCCTACGCTCAAATTACTTCAGATACTACGCTACCCATTAATTCTAATATCCAAAAAATTGGCAACACTATAAAAATTGAAGGTGGAACTACTGCCGGAAGCAATTTATTCCACAGCTTTAGTGAGTTTTCTGTTCCCACTGGAAGTACAGCCGATTTTAACAATAGTTTAAATATTCAAAATATTATTAGTCGAGTCACAGGGAAATCGATATCTGATATTGATGGATTGATTCGTGCCAATGGTACTGCAAACCTATTATTTATAAATCCTAATGGGATTATTTTCGGACCTAATGCCAAATTGGATATCGGCGGCTCATTTGTGGGAAGTACAGCAAGTAGCATCAAGTTCGCTGATGGATTTGAATTCAGCGCTAGAAAACCTTCAACTACTCCATTGCTAACTATTAGCGTACCGATTGGGTTACAGTTCAACGGTGGCGAAGGCAATATTGTTATAAGAACAGCCAGTTCACCACCTGCTATTCCATATACAGAAGTGGGTGATGCAGGAGAATTGCCATCTACAGCCCAAACTGCCAATAGCTCAACTTCAGGGACAGTTGTGAGTTCTATCTCTGGGACACTAAATAATGACAACGATATTGACCTGTACCAACTTTTTTTGAGAAATGGGCAGAAATTGACAGCAACAACTGTGGGTGGTACTAAGATCGATACTCAGTTGTTCTTGTTTGATGGCAATGGCTTAGGTTTAGTGATGAACGATGACGATTACAGCGCTAATGATGGAAATGGAACTCGACAATCAACATTGCCTTTAGGTGAGGCTTTCACTGCTCCTGTTTCAGGCAAGTATTACCTGGGTATCTCTAGTTATGAAAACAATCCCCGCAGTTCGCAGGGTGCAATATTTGAGGATGCTAGCCCCACAGGTGCTGGTGCCCAATTACCAGTTAGTGGATGGGATGAAAATCTCGGTTCCGCTAGCGGAGCTTACACCATCAACCTTACCAACCAGATACCTCCTACCCCCAGTTTATTGTTTCAAGGTCAGCAAGGGAAAACCTTAGCGTTCGTAGGCGGTAAGGTAACGGTAAATGGTGAGCAAGCCATTACGCCCAATGGCCGGATAACTTTAGGAGGTGTGGATGGAGCAGGAACAGTTGGGCTAAATTTAGTCGGTAATCGTTTGCAGGTCGATTTTCCTAGTCAGATACCACGAGCCGATGTTTCTTTAAATAATACTGGTGGAGTGAATATTGCGACTGGTAATAGTGGCAGCCTTGGCATTTATGGGCGGAATGTTGATATTGCTGGTGGCTATACTGGGCCGTCACTATCGGTGGAAGCTCAGGGCAGTATCCGATTTGGGGGTGACATTACTATCACTCAACCAGATAAAAGCGGACTGTTGACTGGGGCTGATGCAGCCATCCTCAGTCAGAAATCAACGTTGATTCTACGTTCAACAGCAGCAGGGGATGTGAGTACCCAGGCAATTACCGTCAAAGGCGGGGAAATAAACATTAACAGTGCCGGGTTAATCACAACTAACGGTAAAACCTTAGATGCAAGCAATAACCCGAATGACGGAGGTTCAATTACTCTCAGTGCTAATAATGGTATAAGTGCAGGTGATTTATATTCTGATTCCTCCTCTCGCTCATCTACTGACCCATACGAGTCCTTAGTTGATTCAGGTAATGGGGGAAATATTACTTTGAGTACCATCAACAGCGATATTTCTGTTGGCTTTATTAGAACTGGCTCCTATTCTTCTTTAAGTACAGGTAATGCAGGTAATATTACCCTAAACACCAACAAAGGTAATATTACTACAGACTTGTTGTTTGCTTACACTAACGCTGATGGTGATTTTGGCAATGCGGGTAATGGAGGCAATATCACCTTGAGTGCCATTAACGGCAGTATTTACGCAACACGATTATACTCTTACAGTTCTAGTAGCAATGGCAATGCGGGTAATGGAGGCAATATTACCTTGAGTGCCACTAATGACATTGTTGCTTCTGAGCGGATTCAATCTCTCTCTCAGTCTGGTAGCTCTACTTATGCTACAGCAGGCAATGGAGGAGCAGTTACGTTAAGTACTGCAAATGGTAACATTTCTGTTGGCGAGGTAAAATCTACTTCACTCTCTAGCTCTGGCATATCAGGCAATGCAGGAGCAATATCTTTAACTGCTTTGAGTGGCAATATTTCTGCTGCTGGGATGCAGTCGTATTCGGATTCTGAGTTTGGGATAGCAGGGAATGGAGGAGATATTACCTTAACTGCCCCCAAAGGTAGCATTTTTGCAGCAAACTATCTCTCTTCTGGAATATTGCGTTCGAGTGCGGGAAGGGGAGGAAAAGGAGGCAATGTTACTCTAAAAGCAGCCGGAACTATTAAACCTTATAATGATTACGCTTTTCAAATAAACACTTCAGGAATTCTTGGTTCTGGCAACATTATTATTGACACTCAGGCACCTTTTGCTTTAAATACATTTCTGATTAGCGATACTTTTGGCTCTGGAAAGGGAGGAGATATCCAGATTGCAGCTCCGTCTATTTCTATTACTAATGGTGGACAAATCTCCGCAAGCACCCATAGCAGTGGACAGAGTGGCAATATCAGTCTACATGCTTTTGATTTTCTAGAAATAAGTGGTGTAACACTCGAAGCTCCTTTTGGTAACTCTAACAAATATATTTTTACTGGTCTTCCACTTGGTACTTATATAGGTGGTTATATTCCTACTGGTATTACTACCGTTGAAGGCAATTATCCCAAAGACGTTTTATTTCCCAGTGGTGTATTCACCCAGACGACCGTTGGCTCTACTGGTAGTGCAGGCAACCTGAGAATTGAAACAGGGCGACTAATCATCAAAGATGGAGGAGCGATCGCCACTACCACATTCGGACAGAATAGCAATGCAGGTAACGTCTCAATTCAAGCAGACTCAATCTCAGTGGATAACGGTTCAATTTTGAGTGGAGTAGCAGGAGGAGCAAAAGGTGATAGTGGCTCAATTGACTTGCAAACTCGTTTACTTTCCATAACTGGAGGAGGTGTTATACAAACCCAAACTTTAGGAGAGGGCAAAGCTGGAAATATTAATGTAAATGCAACACAGCAAGTTAATTTGTTTGGTATTGGTAGTGGTCTGCGCTCAAGTAGTGGTGGTAGCAATAACCAGTTAGGAACTATCAATAGCAATATTGGGCAGGGCGGTAACATTAACCTGACAACCAATAGCCTGAGCATAACTGATGGAGCGACTTTGGATGCTCAAACCGAGACTAACTCCACTGGAGGCAATATTATAATCAATGCCAGTACTTTAAGTGCAATTAACGGTGGAAAAATCCTCACCTCTACCTCTGGTAATGGTGAAGCTGGTGATATCGCGCTTAACATTCCAGAAATAGAAATCTCTGGTTCTACTAGCGGTATATTTGCCCAAACCAGTGGCGCAGGTTCAGCCGGAGATTTAACTGTTCAACCGGGTAGTCAAGGGCAAAACTTGAAGATTAATTTTCAAGATAATTCGCTGATATCTGCATCGACTTCCAGCGAGGGTAAGGGAGGAATTCTCAGCGTCACTGCTCCTGAGTCGATTGCCCTGATTGGTAATGGCACCTTGGCTGCGATAGCTGAAGGTAGCGCTGCGGGAGTTGCAGGAGATGTGAAAATTGCCACCAATAAGCTTGACATTGGCAATGGAGTGCGGGTTTCGGCGGCGACGAATTCTACTAACCCCAAAGCTCGTGGAGGTGAGCTAACCGTGCAAGCTGCACAATTGAACCTGACAGATGGCAGCATTTTAGAAGCAGGGACAACAGGAGCAGCACCAGGCGGTAACTTGATAATTCAACCCAATAACAATGGGCAAACCTTAGCAGTCAATTTTTCAGGGAAATCAAAGGCATCGGCTGCTACTTCTGGTGCTGGTAAGGGAGGAACCCTGAGTGTGACTGCCCCAGAATCGATTACTCTGACTGGCGATGGTTCGCTGATTTCAGCAGAAACAACAGGTAGTGGTGCAGGTGGCGATTTGACCCTGCAAACAGGAGATTTAAGCGTTCGAGATGGGGCACAAGTGAGCGTCAGCAGTACCAATGCAGGCAGCGCAGGCTCATTGTTTGTGGCAGCTGACTCTATCGGTCTGGACAACAACGCCAAAATCACTGCTGACACTACAGGAGGCGGTGGCAATATCTTCCTACGTACACCCTTGTTAATCTTACGCGATCGCAGTTCTATCACTACTAATGCCACTGGCAAAAATATTCCTGGAGGCAACATTAGTATTGATGCTAAACAAGGTTTCATTATTGCTGTTCCACAGGAAAATAGTGATATCAGTGCTAATTCTCTAGATTTTCGTGGTGGTAATGTGACCATCAATGCTCAAGCAATTTTTGGGACTCAGTTTCGGAAGACACCAACGAGTGCAAGTGATATCACTGCCACAGGGGTAAGTCCGCAGTTTAATGGCTCAGTGCAAATCAATACACCAGATGTAGATCCCAACAACGGATTAGTGCAATTGCCAACTGATTTTGTAGATCGGTCTGGTTTGATTGCTCAAGGCTGTCCAGCAAATAAAGGTAATTCGTTTACCATCACCGGACGTGGCGGTTTGCCACCTTTACCAACCCAAGCGCTTCGCACTAATCAAACTGCAACTGTTAATTGGGTGACATTGAATCCTCAAGAACAAAGGAGTGCAAGTGTAGTGGAAAATTCACACTTAAGGGGGATTAAAAGCCCTAAATTAGAAGTTCCGCAAATCAGCCCGACTATTGTGGAAGCTACTGGTTGGGTAATTAGCAAGTCTGGCACAGTGGAGCTAACAGCCTTGACACCTATACCTACTTATACCAATACTTTTAATTCTGCGATCGCCTCCACCGGGAATTTGCCCATCGTAGCTTGTCCATCTCAAGCCGCCGCTATTCAAAAATAATGCAAGTTGCTTTTTCCTGGACTCAAGTGTGGGAGAAGCCCTGAAAATTTTGAGTTTTGTTCCTCAACCCAACCTACGCAGGTTAAGATTTTCATGGCTAACTGAACCGTATTGCGTTATTAGCCACTGTATAACTAATAAAACTCACCGACTTTACCAGTCTATCTCTAAACAATTAGAAGACTGAGGAAGTAATATCTCGTTTAACCAACTTTCAAGTTGTAAATGCAAGGAATAACCAGAAATTTCTTTTCTCTGATCGACAAAGAATAGTAGTGAAAAAGCACGATTATAAGCAGATATCGCACAATTCCAATCACCCCAAAGATGATAAGTTCTGCCATATTCGGCCCAAATGTAAGCTTCTAGTTGCCCGAAAAATAGCGCCATCTCAAAATTTTCAATAGCTTCTTCGTATTGCCCTAAGTCACGTAAGGTAATACCTCGATTAATCCAAGCTCGAACATAGCTAGGATTTAAATCAATTGCCCGGTCGTAGTCGGCGATCGCTGCTACTAAATTTCCGCAAACAGCATAATAATTTGCTCGATTGTTATAAGCACCCGCTAATCTGGAATTAAGTTTTAGAGCAGTTTGATAGTCACAAAAAGCTTTTTGTTTTTCCCCAATCTGAAAATAAATTAGCCCCCGGTTGTTAAAATCAATAGCGTTATTAGAATTGTAGTCAATTAGTTGGCTAAACAATGCGATCGCCTTACTATATTGTCCTTGTTGAGCCAATTTCAAAGCACTAGAGCGTAAATATTTTTCATCAAAGACTAATTCACTACTTCTTTTTCTACCATCCTCCAGGGCATTAGTTGTAGTACTGTTCACGAATTCACGAGAATTATTTTGCTTAATTCTAGAAGCTATTGACATATACTGTTTATCTTGATGATGGGAAACTTTACTTCTATATCTTTATGGGTGTAAACGAATCAATATTATGCAGATAGTGATAAAAATCAAACGGCTTGATTCAATAAAATTTTTAAAATTAACAGTCGGATTGTGTCAAAATATTAAAAAAAGCATGTTATTGTACAATACCAACTAAAAGTATGGTATAGCGTATTTCAAGTTGATTGAGTACACAATCTAGGTCTGGTAGCGAGGTCTTAAGCCCGTTTTACTCCTAAATTCTGCTGTAATTGCACCTGACAATTGATATCCATGTCAACAAGAAGAAAAAAAATTATATTATAAATTGAGAATACTGTTAAATATGGTTTAATTAAAAAAAGTATTATATTGTTAATACTCTAGCTTTCATTGCTTTGTTAGATAAGAACGAGGCAGAGTCAATGACAAAAAAAAGATTTCGATTTTTTCTTGTATTACAGCACTTTCTCAAAAATACGATCGTGACTTACAAAAGTCGCCTTTATTTTAGGAAGTGGTTAAGAAGAATTACAATAGCTGTTTTGGCTACCTTGTTAAGCGTTTGGGGAATTTCAGTCCCTGCCTTCTCTCAATTTACCCAAACCCAACCAAATGCTCAACTATTGGTTGAACAAGGCCGAAAACTCTATGAAACTGGACAGTTATCTGAAGCAGTAATAATTTTGCAACAAGCAACAGATACTTTTAATCTGCAAAAAGACGAACTAGGAAAGGCAATGGCGTTAAGCAATCTTTCTTTAGTCTTTAAGCAACTTGGACAGTGGAAAAAAGCAGACGCTGCAATTACACAAAGTCTCAATCTCTTAAAAAATTCACAACTCAAAACTCAGAACTTTGCAATAATCTTGGCACAAACTCTAGATATTCAAGGAAATCTGCAATTAGAATTAGGCAGAACTGAACAAGCTTTAGACTCATGGAAGCAATCTGCTAATACATATACTCAAGCAGGTGATGAAGTTGGTATCATCCGCAGTTTGATTAACCAAAGTATGGCAGAGCAAGCATTAGGGCTTTACCATCAAGCTCGCACCACCTTAGAAGAGTTACAACCCCGTCTTGAACAGCAACCATATTCGCTTGTTAAAGCTATAGCTTTACGTAGCTTTGGTGATGTTTTGCAATTAGTCGGTGATTTAGAACCATCCTTTAAGGTTTTACAACAAAGCCGAGACATCGCCAAAAAATTACAATCTCCTTCAGAAATCAGTGCTACGCTGCTGAGTTTAGGTAATACCGCACTTGCTTTAGGTAATAGCCAAATCTCGCAGCAAAACAGTATCAGTTTTGAAAACTATACTCCATTACATTGTATAAATAGACCTGTCGCTACAGAATCTTTCAAATTTTATCAACAAGCAGGGCAATTATATGAGGAAGCTGTTACCATAGCAACCTCACCACTCTCACAAATCCAAGCTCAACTTAATCATTTGAGTATATTGTTGAAACTTCAGCAATGGTCACAAGCTAAGAAATTATCTTCTGAAATTCAAGTAAAGTTAGCTAAAATCCCCCCAAGCCACACAGCAAATTACGCACAAATTAATTTTGCTCAGAACTTGGTGTGCTTGAAACAAGCTACCAACGCAGACATTCCTTCATCGAAAGAAATTGCTCAAATGTTAGCGACATCTGTACAGCAGGCTAGAAGTATGGATGATGAGCGTTCAGTTGCTTATGGTTTAGGCGCATTAGGTGGATTATATCTAGAAAACCAGGATATATCTAATGCTCAAAAACTGACACAGGAAGCTTTAATGCTAGCCCAAGCGATAAAAGCTGGTGATATAGGTTATTTGTGGCAATGGCAACTAGGGTACATACTTAGAATACAAGGAGATGTGACTGGAGCGATCGCTAACTATACTGAAGCGGTAAATACTCTCAAATATTTACGCAATGATTTAATTTCTCTCAATCCAGATGTACAGTTTTCCTTTCGGGATAATATAGAACCCGTTTACCGACAATTGGTTGATTTACTTTTGCAACCTTCATCTACAGTTAGTTCAAAAGAAAGCATTAGTCAAAAAAATTTGAAGCAAGCTCGTGGCATACTTGAAACACTCCAACTAGCTGAACTAGAAAATTTCTTCCGAGAAGCTTGTTTAAAAGCCGTACCCGAACAAATTGATGAGGTAGTTGATAAAACAGATGGCACCGCAGCAGTAATTTATCCTATTATTTTGACAGAGCATCTAGACATTATTCTCAAGTTACCAAATAAAACGGAATTATCTCATTACACAATTAATAAGAAATCTAGAGATGTTGAAAGTATTTTAGAAAAATTACAACAATATTTGAGAGAACCAGACAGGATAAATGATGTTAATAATTTATCTCAACAGGTTTATAGTTGGCTAATTCAACCTTTAGAAATTGAATTAGAAAAAATGAATATAAAAACCCTAGTATTTGTACTAGATGGTGACTTACGGAATATTCCAATGGCAGTTTTATACGATCGGGAACACCAAAAGTATTTAATTCAAAAATATGCTATCTCCTTAGCTCCAGGTTTACAATTAATTGAACCAAAATCTTTACAAAAAATGCAAATAAATGGATTAATTGCTGGGGTAAGTGAGCAACGTAAAATTGAAGGACGTTCATTTCCTAAACTCAAGAATGTAGAAATTGAATTACAACAAATTCAATCAGCTATACCTAAAAATGCAGAACTATTTAATCAAGATTTTACCAAAATAAATTTACAGAATCAAATAAAAAAAATCCCATATACAGTAGTTCACATAGCAACTCATGGCGAGTTTAGTTCTAATCCGAATAAAACATTTATTTTAACTTGGGAACAACTCTTAAAAGCTAAGGATTTTGATAATTTAATTAGACTCAGTGGACAAAGAGAATCTAGCGCTATTGAACTACTTGTCTTAAGTGCTTGTGAAACTGCTCAAGGAGACAAACGAGCTACTTTAGGACTTGCTGGTATAGCAGTCCGTGCAGGCGCTCGGAGTACCTTAGCAACTTTGTGGGCGGTAGATGATAAATCTACTGCTCAATTTATGAGTAAGTTTTATCAAGAATTAGAAAATAGTAAAGTAACTAAAGCTGAAGCTGTTCGCCGCGCTCAAATTCAGCTATTAACTGATTATGAAATTCCTTATTTATGGGCACCATACATTTTGGTCGGGAACTGGCTTTAAAAAGCACAAGGAACAATTATTAGGGGCATCTTTGCGCCACTACTGTTTAATTTTTATTTCTCCCACAAGAGGTTTTTGGGACAAATTTTCTAAATCGATATTTTTCATTAGATTAGCCCACTCATTGTCTAGAGTGGCATTTTTTGGTTCAGCAAGGCGGAGTTTTGCTAACTCTGTCAGGGCTGAGTACCAAATACCATTTTGGGTATATAATTGAATGCGATCGCGTATTGTGGTAGCTGTTTTTAACTGCCTTTCCATGTCAGACTTTAATGCTATACGTTGTACCCATCCGCGAACAAATACAGAGTCGAATTTTTGTTGATTACAATAAACTTTAAAATACCATTGGTATCTTTTATTAACTTCTAGTGGTACGGCTGATGGTAAAGCAAAGCTAACAATACCTGGTATCTCAGGTAGGGTAAAAGAAACCCGGTAAATATCGTTGTTTGCTTCATCTTGTAATACAAATTCTCCGTTAGGTACATCTTTAAGTTGATAGGGTACAAACACCCAAAAGGTAGGATTCTCTTCAACAACTGAACTTACTGTTTTTTCAGGTATTAAAGCTACAATGGGTACTTCTACAGATGGACAGTTACCACGGCTACCTGCTCCTCCTCTTTGAGTAGGTCTACCTCTACTCGAACCGTCTTGTGGTGGTTGATTACTACTGCTAGTTGGCTGCTGAGACTTTGCTATCAATATTAAAGGATAACTAGTACAGCTAAACAGTGCAAAAAGTAGAGCGATCGCAAATTTACTTTGAGAGAGAGAAAATATTTTCTGTATATTTTTTAGTTTCATAGTCAGGTATAAATACTCAATATCCTCAAATTGTTGACAATCTTGCCATTGGTGTCAAGCTCAGAAAAATAAAAGCTTGTCAAATGGAAATTCAGATGAGGATTTTTTACTTCTATATCTTAAATGGGTATAACAGAAATCAAATTATGCATCTGTGAATTCTGTTCGATAATTCTTAAGAGAGAGCGTAGCAGCTGATAGATCGGTAAATGCGCTCGTCTTCAACTATCCTGTCTGATAGTTACAACTTGGTAGCAAACCGGGATGCGACCATTTAAAATCACATAGATAAATTATGCAATTTTTATTTGAAAACTGCATAAATTGATTTATTTAATACCCATTAGAAGTATAGAGGTATAATAAACGGAGTTAAACTCTGCTCAAACAGTCAATTACAACAGTTTTACTCTGAATTTCCAGAGCAAACGCATCTAAATTACTCTTGACCACGGTCAAGATTAACAATCAACGCTCATAATCAGTATTTCTCGCTTGGTTTAGTTTGAAAAACTCAAAGTGATGGCTATAACAGGCTGTTAACCTGGTACCTCTACAGGGAAGCAAGCTACAGGTAGCGTGTCGCAGACAAAACTTACTAACAGCGATAGCGAAACTTTTAGCAATAAGTATAAGTTAATGAGATTAATTTAGACTTTATTGAGAATCTATTGCTTTTGTTGACATCATGCAATCGCCATTCTCTAATCTCAGATTGATTTTAATCTTTCCTTTAGGGACTTCCAAATAAAAAAATGTTCCAAAACTGACGCGAAAACTCTCTCTATTACTCCTGTCTCTGTGATTCGTTTACTTGGATAATTTATTTCTCGGAAGCCCCTTATGACTCTAACAATATAAAAACAATAAATATATCTTAAAAAGTTATTTCAGATAATATTAAAATTTTCTTTAATTAGTTCATGTAAAATGCAGAAAAATTTATGAAAAAACGTGAAGGTATCATTCAACAATTTTCAAGTTTTCTCAGCTTAAAAAATGAACACAAAAATTGTAATTTTGTTTGGCAAGTTGATGTAAACTTAGAACGTACTATAAGTTCTTTAACGCAGTTAGAGCCAGATGCAAAAGAAGAATATTGGGCACGTTATTTTTTGGAAATTATTAGAGAGATATCACAGGAAGAGTTACTTGAAATTTGTTCTCAAACGGAGAATAAACAAAAGCTTAGTGTTTCTACATCTCCGGCAGAAAAAATATTAAAGTCTTCTTCCAGAGCAGAGAAACATTTGTCTGCATACTTACAGGAAGCTTGTCTTTGGGCAGCTAGAAAAAGCTATCAAAGATTTAAATTTATCCAACATAAATATCCATTAGAGGAATACTTTCAAATAGCTAACTCAGCTATCTTTCCTCCAGCCAAACTTTTCAAAAGTTTTGATTTTGAGCGTTCTCAAAGCAATATAGAAGGTTATGCTAAAACGGCTGTTGTCCGTTTTATTAGTAATACCATTTATCAAAAAGACTTAGAAGGTAAAAGAGAAAAGTTTTCTAACTACGGTCTTTTAAAAGATTTGACTAAAAAAGAGATACAGGAAGCTTTAACGATAAAAGGAATAAATCAAAACTGTGTTAAGTCATACTGTTTAGCTTGGCAATGCTTAGATGAAATTTATCAACCGAACCAAAGGCAAGGAAGTCGTACTTTAGAAACACCTAGCGCCGAATGTTTTCAAGCAATTGCATCATTATATAATGAACGCTGTAATCAATTAGAATTTATAGAAGCACCAGTTTCAAAGGATAGAATTCAAGAGATATTAGAAATTTGTATCCAAGCTGCTCGTGATTACCGAACAAAGTCTTTTCTGCCTTTAGAAAACTACGAAAATTTAACTGATAGTCGGTATACTGCCTTAGATAATCTTGTCCAAGAAGAAGAATGGCAGCAAGTAAGCTCACTTATTTCAAGCTTATTTTCAAGTATCTCAGAGATTAGCCAAATAATGTTAATACTGTGGCTGGGATTAAACTTAACTCAAAGTGAGATGGCAGTAGTTTTAAAAAATAAATATCCTGAACTCCAGAAACAATATCAAGTAGCCAGACAGTTAGCAAGATATAACAAAATACTCTTAAAAGACTTTATTAAAGAATCTCAGAAAATTTATCCTGAAATTTGTTTAAATGACGAAAAAGATATTGAAATTATCAAAAAATCATTGGATGAATGCTTACAGTCACACTGTCAAAAAATCTGTAAATCTGCTTTAGATAAAATTACTCAAAAATGGCAGACTGAAGGTAAAGTAAGTGTTTTGGAATTGGGGTTGACAGACCAAGAAAAAATAGATAAAAAGTTGGATGTACCATTTTTAAAGGTATCTCTTAGTAGAAATAAAGTAAATGAAAATTTGAGAGAAGCTTTTATGTACCAACTAGAAATAGATATGGGTTTACCTAAAAATTCTTTAGTAGTAGTCAGCAATAAACTAGCTAATTTTGTAGATGAATGGCTAAAGGATAATTCTTTTATTAAGACTAGGAATTAATATTATGACAATTGACTTAAATAATTTGACTCTAATCTATCCTGAAAATTTATGTTTAGATATATCAAGTAAAGAGCAAGAAACTGCATGGCAAGAAACGATGCAAGAGTCTTACTCGAACACATCTGCTCACTGGAACGCCTACCTAAATCATTTATCTTTAAATGCTTTTCTAAAGTGGTTGCAAGAAGACCCAGATTTCCAAGTAATGCCTAAATTATGCTTTCCCAAAGCTGAATTACCGAGTATTTGGGAATTAGTAAATGGCTCTGTGTTAACTCTGGGTGAGACTCGATTAGCATTAATTCCTAGTGATAAAAGTTCCTTTACAGAGTTTCGGATTCCTCAAGAATGGATTGATATTCCTAGTTGGTCAGCCCATTACTATCTAGCGGTGCAGTTAAACCTAGAAGAATGTTGGCTGCGGATATCGGGTTATGCTAACTATCAACAAATCCAGGAGCAAGCTATTTATGACCCAATGGATAGAACTTATTGTTTAGATGTAGAGTATTTGATTGCAGACTTAAATGTGATGTGGGTAGCACAAGAACTTTGTCCTCCCAAGATTCCAGAGATTAAATCTTTACCAACTTTATCAAAAACACAAGCAGAGCAATTACTAGAACAATTAAATGAGTGGATTTTTTCTTCGCCGAGACTTAATGTCCCCTTTGATGTGTGGGGGGCATTTTTAGCGGTGGATGAATTGCGGCAGCATCTCTATCAGAGAAGATTGAAAAAGCAAAACAATAATCAAGTTGAAGCCAGCTACACTTTAAATAGTAACTTGAGTTTATGGTTTCAAAATATATTTAGTGTGGGTTGGCAAAATTTGGATACTTTATTATCACCACAACAAAAAACTTTAGCTGTGCAATTCAGAAGTGATTTGGGGTTGAATGAGGGATATGTTAAACGAGCCAAGTTAATTGATTTAGGGATGGAAGTTGGGGGTAGTGCTGTTGTGTTGTTAATTGGCCTTAAAACAGAGGTTGATGGCAAAATCGGTCTGCGCGTACAGTTACATCCAGCAAATGGAGAACCTTACTTAATACCTAATCTCAGACTAATTTTGCTTTCACAAACAGGGACAATTCTTCAAGAAGTCACTTCCAGAAGTCACGATCATTATATTCAACTCAAAAAATTTAAATCTTCTCCTGGAATTCGCTTTAGTATACAAGTTGCTCTCGATAATGTCAGTATAAAGGAAGATTTTCTACTGGAAGCACTTGATGACTGATAGCCATGACTAAATTAGTCGTGTTGAACTTAGGAAAGGGTAACTTGAAGCAGGGATTTGCTACCGTTACAGCACAGTTGTACAACTATAGCAACCCTATACCGATACAATTTACAGGTAGCTTGCCCGCGGCTCCAGAACTCATAGAACTCTACAGACGTTGGCAGTTACTCTATTTGTTGCTGCATGAAACTCTTTTCCCTGGTCAACGTTGGCATAGAAATATGGCAAACGATGCAGGTATTGAAATTGATACAGAAGATATAACTAATATTTCCTCTGTTGAGTTTAGTAATTTATGTGACAACTTACAAAATGAAATTAATGTTTGGCTAAAATCTGAGCTATTTCGCAACATTGACCAGAAATTACGCACTAAGTTAAATCCTCATGAAGAAATTCGGATCATTTTAGAAACGGAAGATGACCAAGTTCGTCGGCTACCCTGGCATTTATGGGATTTCTTTGAAGATTACCATAAGGCAGTATTTGGTTTAAGCGCTCCTGAAGTAGATGAAGTTAAACTATTACGTAAACCTACTACAAATAAAATTAGAATATTAGCTATTCTTGGTAATAGTGAAGGAATTGATATTCAACAAGACCGGGCAATACTTGAACAACTACCAGAAACAGAGACTATTTTTTTGGTTGAGCCACAGCGCAGAGAGTTAGATCAATGGCTTTGGGACAAGAAAGGCTGGGATATTCTCTTTTTTGCCGGACATGGTTCGAGCCAAGCTGATGGTGAAATAGGTCAAATTTATATCAATCAAACTGATAGTTTAACAATTTCTCAGTTAAAAAATGGACTGAAAGCAGCGATCGCAAGGGGTTTACAATTAGCAATTTTTAACTGCTGTGATGGACTAGGATTAGTACGACAATTGGCATCGCTGCACATTCCCCAAATAATTGTCATGCGGGAAGTAGTACCAGATCGGGTTGCTCAAGAATTTTTAAAGCACTTTCTAGAGGCTTTTGCTAATGGAGAATCTTGCCATTTGGCGATGCGGGAAGCTATAGAAAAGTTGCAAGGTCTAGAAAGCAGCTTTCCCTGTGCTAGTTGGCTACCAGTAATTTGTCAAAATCCAACGGCGATGTCGTTGGTGTTGGCGAACAAAGTAGACTCTCAACTTACTAGCTGGCACAGCCGAAATATTATTAGGACAATTTTCAAAGTCAGTATAGTTACGACTGCCTTGATAATGGGGATGCGCTCTGTTGGCATGTTGCAATCATGGGAGCTTATGGCTTTTGATGCAATGATGCGATCGCGACCTGATGAAGGACAAGATCCACGGATTTTAGTCGTTACCGTCACTGAAGCTGATGTGCAATCACAATCAGCCAAAGAAAGAGGTGGAGCTTCACTATCAGACCGCGCCCTAGCTCAAGTTTTAGAAAAATTAGAGCAGTTTAAACCGCGAGTCATTGGCTTAGATATCTACCGGGAGAATAGCGTAGGAGCAGAGTATAAGAATTTGTCTAAACTAATGCAAAAAAGCGATCGCTTTTTTGCAATCTGCAAAGTTAGTGAAGAAAACAAAAACAGTGGTGTTTCGCCACCTCCTGAAGTTCCAAAACAAAACTTGGGTTTTAGTGACGTTATACCTGATTCCGATGGCATTATCCGCCGTCAAATATTGGCTATGGCTCCTGCATCGCCCTGCAACGTTGATAAATCTTTTAGCTTTCAATTAGCAAATCGTTACTTGCTTGCTCTTGGTATTCAGTCCAAACTAACCACAGAAAAAAACTGGCAGTTTGGCAATGTTATCTTTAAAAACTTAGAGTCAAATAGCGGCGGCTATCACAGAATCGATAATCTAGGTCATCAAGTGCTACTTAATTATCGCTCTTCGCATCAAGCTGCTACACAAGTAACTCTAGCAGATGTTTTGAACAATAAACTCACTTCTGATTTAGTGAATAATCGAATCGTTCTCATTGGTACAAGTGCTGAAAGTTTTCATGATTATTGGTCTACACCATATAGCGCCAGTCAGTGGTCATATAATCAAATGCCAGGGGTAATGCTTCAAGCACAGATGGTGAGTCAGATTCTCAGTGCCGTTTTAGATAATCGTCCACTATTATGGATGCTACCAAAGTGGGGTGAATTTATTTGGGTATGGAGTTGGTCGTTAATTGGAGGCATAATTGTTTGGCAATTTCGGTCGTGGTTAAGATTGGGATTGGCAGGAGTGGCAACTGTTTGCATTTTATATGGTGTATCCTTTGGTCTGTTGCTCCAAGGAGCCTGGATACCTCTAGCATCATCAGTTTTAGTTTTGATAGTTAGTGGTGCTGGCGTAGTTATTTATACATACTTTCCAAGTGACCAACGTAGTCAATAGACCCCTTTCAGAATAAGCGCAGGTTAATTTTTCTAGTTACATATTTTCTTTCAATAAAACTCAAAATTTCTTCCTCAAATGCAGTCAAATACGGTCGCTTCAGTTCTCCTAAACACTTCAAAACTGCCTCTGCTGCTGCTTCTAACTTGCCACTGTCCCGTAACCTACTGATGCGATCACTAATTAGGGCTTGCTGAAAAAAAAGAAAAGGTGACAGTTTTTAGATTCTCAGACCAAAGAAGTATATTCCGGTGCAAGACAAGAATTATAAACTATCGCTCAACAACACAAAACATTGACTTGGCTAATCTCCCACAAAGCTTTGCAAAAGAGATTGACAAAAACTATGATTCGTGGAGCGAAGTTAAACTAATTTGCATTGAGCAATGATGGATATTTTTGTTTTTACTGTAGACTTCAGGGGTAAAGACAAAGACATTGATGCCTCACTGATCTTTTTTAGCGTGCATTGGTACAACCAAGACTTTATCTATTCGGTTTCCATCCATACTAACTACTTCAAAACGTAGTCTCGCCCATTCAAAATGTTCAGCCACCAAGGGAATATGCCCTAACTGGTTGACGACAAATCCTCCTAAAGTTTGATAGTTTACCTCTGCCCCTGGTAACAACTTTCTGATATCTAAAATCTCTTTCAACTCATCAATTGGCAACAGTCCATCTAACAACCAAGACCCATCTTCACGTTGCACCACATCAGGATCTGCTAGTTCTTCACTGGTTGGGATATCACCTACTATCGCTTCTACAATATCAGTGATTGTCACCAAGCCTTGTGTCACCCCATATTCATCTACGATTAAAGCTAGGTGAGTCCCAGATTTCTTAAATAACTCTAAGAGGTTCAAAGCCTTCATGCTTTCCGGCACATATAAAAGTGGCTTTAGTAAAGCTTGCAATTCAATGGCTTGGGTTGGATTTTGGGCTAAAAATTCTTTGGTTTGCACAATACCTAATAAGTTATCAATGCTCTGTTGACCAACTGGGAAGAATGAATGAATACTTTCAATCACTTGGCTGCGGATTTTTGACAATGGTTCATCAATATTAAGCCAAACCATCTCTGTACGTGGTGTCATAAATGCACTGACTTGTCTGTTACCAATATTAAATACTCGCTCTACTACCTCTTGTTCCGCTTCTCCCAACAGACCTGCTTCATGGCTAGCTGCCACTAAAAGTTTCAATTCTTCAGTCGAATGAAGCAATTCTTCGCTACTTCCTGGTTCCAAGCCTATAAGCTTTAGAACCAAATTTCCTAAACTATTCAAAACTTGCACAGCAGGGCGAAATATCACTAAGTATAGTTCTAAGAGATTTATAACTGCGAAGGCTGTTCTTTCTGTGCGCTGGAGCGCTAAACTTTTCGGAGCCAATTCTCCCAAAACGATGTGGAGAGACGTAATGATTGTAAAGGCAATTACTACTGATAAGGTATGAGCGCTAGTTTCCGATAAAGATTTTGGCAGCCAGTGGAAAGCGGGTTCGACCAGTACTGCAATCGCTGGTTCTCCAAGCCAACCTAAGCCTAAAGAAGATATGGTAACACCAAGTTGGGTCGCTGCTAAATAAGCATCCAAATTATTTACTGCCCGTTGTAAAGCTTTTGCACCGGGATGACCTTGGATGACCAACTGTTCGACACGACTACGGCGAAGCGCAACCAAGGCAAATTCAGCCGCCACAAAAAATCCGTTGGCTAGCACCAAGAAAATCACCGATAGCAATTTGCCCGCAGTAAGCCAAGTTAATGGACTGTTCATAACTATCTATTCTAGCCTTTGAACCTAATTACTACTGCGATTATTTTGTCAACGCTAATTGCTACCTATTTGCCGCCGACCAATGGTCGGCAAATATTCTTTGAATATGCGAGTAGACAACATCATACCTATTGTTAAATCCGTTTCTACGACTGGCTATTCGGCATCGCGCTCCGCTCCCGTCCCTAAAAAGCAATCCACGCCCATAAAACTAACTTTCTGGCAAAATGTCTCTGATTCGCTGATCACTTCTTGTATTCTGAGATATCCGTTCTTTGTGGAGAGCCGAATGATTCCTGTAGATATGAAACGACTCATCAAAAAAACCTCTAACCCAGTTCGCAAGAAAACAGAAGTAATCCCACCACCGACTGAACCCATTGAGATGCTTGAGAGCAAAAATATTCCTGAACCAGTAATTGAACCAAATCCATCTGTGTACATTGAAGACTACGTTTCCGAATCCGAATATATTTCTGAACACTATCGCCCCCTCCGCTCTGTGGGTAACTCAGGGTGGCAACCGTCTGACATCTGGCGCGAGTTGAGAGTTGATGATTTTTGTCGGTAAATTAAACTCTGACTGAATAAAAATTAATATATCATGTTAAATTCCCTTCAAAAAAGCCATGAAACGCATGCTTGGCAACAAAATAAACATTATTTACTAGTTATTTATAGGGTTTAGGACTGTTCGGGCTTTTGAGCTTTATTGTCGAGCTTAGTTTTGAGGTCTAACTAATAATTTGGTATGACAGCTACTGAAGAACCAAAATTATTAAACCTTAATGTGTCTAGAAAATTTTCTAGACACATTAAGGTTTCTTTAATTTATAGAGTTATATATAGTGCTTGAATCAAAGTCAATATCCAGAGTAGTTAATCAATTTCACCTTTGGGTAAAGAGCAAATGAATATTAGATGCAATTGTATGAAGATAAGGCTTACTAAACTTAATTGACAATACTTGCTGATTATACGCCTCTTGCAAGGCTCACTTTGATTGCGCTTTGCTTAACAATATTTATAAAAAATACAAGCTCGTTTCAAATATTTTAAAGTTCATATAGATGATTTATCGGTGAAGTTTTGAATTATAAGTAAATACTCTGGGGAGGGATGTGCTAAAAATAGTTTTACGGCAAGTATGCTGTGGTTAACATCTATATATTTGTTAAGTATTGCACAAGGCATTTAAAGTCTAGATAATTCATTAAATTTGATCCATAGAGCAAGTCATGAACAAAAAATGGGCTATCAAACGAATCACAATAAATCTTGCATCAGCTGAAAGCGAAAAACTTGAAAAATATTGTGCAAGTACAGGTAGACCTGCAACTGATGTGATTCGGGAGTTGATTCGCTCTCTCACAATAACCGAATTGCCAGCGTCTGAACAGACTACACCTACCCTAAAATCTGATGTTCCCATTCTGAAATAATGGCAATTGAATCGCTTGTGACTGTTTGGCATTATCAAGGTTAGACAAGGAAATCCCCAACAATCTGATAGTACGATTTTCCAGTTCAATCAACTCAAACAACGCTTTGGCTATCTCAAAAATCGTAGAGAGTTCACTGATGGGAGCAAGCATTGTCTTACTACGGGTTAACTGCTGATAGTCAGAGAACTTGACTTTTAACGTTAATGTGCGTCCTCGCGTTTCGTGCTGCTCTAACCGTTGCTCGACGATTTGGGCAATCTGTTCGAGTTCTTGTAACATTTGACCGACATCGCTTAAGTCTTGTGCAAACGAGGTTTCTGCACCAACTGACTTACGAACTCGATTTGCTTCAACTAGTCGGTCATCTTCTGCTCTGGCAATCTTGTAGTAATAATGACCTGCTTTACCAAAGTGGTGTGTTAACTCAGAAAGAGTTCGCTCTTTCAAATCTGCCCCAGTGTGAATGCCGAGTGAGTGCAT